>NZ_JBQEMZ010000003.1:0-231310 GCF_052044445.1 Cellulosimicrobium sp. 22598 | reverse complement strand
TGTTTTTGTTTTTTTTTCCTCCCCCCCCCCCCCCCCCCCCCCCCCCCCCCCCCCCCCCCCCCCCCCCCCCCCCCCGCCCGACGTTGTCTCACCCTGGTCGTCGCTCACCCGGGCAGCTGCCCGCGGTGACAGGTTCGCGACGACGGTCCGCGACGTGGCCGGCAAACGCGGTTCTACCCCGGTCGACCAGGGCTCTACCTCGTGCGACCACGGCTCTACCTCGCGCGACCAGGGCTCTACCTCGCGACGCCGGTTCTCCGACGGCGTGCGGTAACGACAGGCGAGCCGTCAAGAGTCTTGATGTCGAGACACGTCGAGTACCCTCGCGTCATGGAGCAGCAGCACGAGGACGAGGTCGACCGCATCGTCGCGGCGTGGCAGCGCGAGCGCCCCGACCTCGACGTCGAGCCGCTCACGGTGTTCTCGCGCGTCGACCGGCTCGCCCGGCACCTCGACCGCGCGCGGCGCACGGCGTTCGCGCGCGGGCACCTCGAGACGTGGGAGTTCGACGTCCTGTCCGCGCTGCGGCGGGCCGGCGAGCCGTACCGTCTGTCCCCCGGGGCGCTGGTCACGCAGACGCTCGTGACGAGCGGGACCATGACCAACCGCATCGACCGGCTCGAGGAGCGCGGGCTCGTGCTGCGCCGCCGGTCCCCCGACGACCGGCGCGGCGTGCTCGTGGAGCTCACGCCCGAGGGGCTGGAGCGCGTCGACACGGCGATGACCGACCTGCTCGCGGTGGAGGCCCGCATCCTCGACGCGCTGGAGCCCGGCGGCCGCCCTGCGCTCGCGGCGCTCCTGCGTACAGTCGTAGGACAGTTCGACGACTGACCGACGGCCCGGCTGACCGGGCGGGCGGCGTCGACGCGCCCGCACCCGGAGGTCACCGCCCGATGCCGCCGCCCCGGCCGCCCCGCCCGATCACGTTCCGCGGCGGGATCGACGGCGTGCTGCTCGTCGCGGTGCTGCTGGTCGCGGTCAACCTGCGCGCGCCGCTCACGGCGCTGCCGCCGGTCGTCGCGGACGTCGCGGCGGACCTGCACCTCACCGCGGCGGCCGCGGGCCTGCTCACGGGCATCCCCGTGCTCTGCTTCGCCGTGGCGACGCCGGCGGTCGCGGGGCTCCTGGGGCGGTCGTCGCTGCGCACCGCGATCGCGGTCGCGCTCGGGCTGATCCTCGTCGGGACGCTCCTGCGCTCGGCGGACCTCTCCGCCCTCGGCACGGCTGGCCTCGGCAGCGCCGGGACGTTCGCCGGGACGGTGCTCCTGGGGCTCGGCATCACGACGGCGAACCTCGCCGTCCCGATGATCGCGCAGCGCGACTTCCCCGGGCACGTCGCGACGGTGACGGGCCTGTACACGGCGGCGATCAACGTGGGGACCGTGGCGACGACCGCGCTCACCGCGCCCCTGGCCGACGCCGTCGGGTGGCGCTGGGCGCTCGCGTCCTGGTCCGTCCTCGCGGTCGTCGCGCTCGCGTGGTGGCTGCGCGCGGTCCCGCGCGAACCGAGCGGGCCCGGGCGGGCGACGACCACCCCGGCGAGCCGGCCGGCGTCGGGCACGACGGCACCCGACCCCGGAGAGCGGCCCGCACCGCACGACGCGGGTGGTGGGGACGACGGCGCCTCCCCCGACCCGGGCAGGCTCGCCTCCGCGGCCGCGGAGGGCGTCACGGGCACCGACCCCGCCGCCGCCCGCGAGCGCCACGTCCTCGCGACGCCGTTCACGTGGTGGCTGTGCGCGATGTTCGCGCTCCAGTCGTCGAGCTTCTACGCGCTCACGGCGTGGCTGCCGCTCATCCTGGAGGACCTGGCGGGGATCCCCCGCGCGGCGTCGGGCGGGGCGGCGTCGCTGTTCCAGGGGTTCGCGATCGTCGGCGGGCTCGCCGTGCCGCTCGCGGTGCGGCGATGGTCGTTGCGTCAGAGCTTCGCCGTGATCGCGGTGCTGTGGCTGACGCTGCCGGTCGGTCTGCTCGTCGCGCCGGACCTGTGGGCGGTGTGGGCGTCGATGGCCGGGATCGCACAGGCGGCGAACTTCGTGGTCATCTTCACGCTCGTCGCGCAACGCTTCCCGACCGTCCGCCGGGGACGTCAGGCCTCGGCGACGGTGCAGTCGGTGGGCTACTGCCTCGCGGCGGTCGCCCCGACCCTGGCCGGGGCCCTGCACACGGCGACCGGGACGTGGACGACGCCGGTCGCCGTCGTGCTCGGCGCGCTCGTGCTCATGACGGGGATCGGACTCGCCCTCACGGGATCCCCCCGCTCTCACGCGAGGTAGCCACCACCGCTCCACCTCGGGAGACCACGGCTCCACCCCGCGCGACCACGGGTCTACCTCGCGCGACCAGGGCTCTACCTCGTGCCCCGCCCCTCGGCGGGCACCCCGCCCTTGACCCGCGCGTCGAGGCGTGTTTATGGTGTACACGTCGTTTATGCCATACACGCCTGTGTGCGCCGCACACCGGCCAGCACGTCCGACCGAGAAGGAGAAGGCGATGACCGAACCGATGATCGCCGTGCAGGGGCTCGAGAAGTCCTACGGCGACCACGCCGTGCTGCGCGGCGTCGACCTGACCGTGCGCCGCGGCGAGATCTTCGCGCTGCTCGGGCCCAACGGCGCCGGCAAGACCACGACCGTCAACATCCTCACGACCCTCGTCCGCCCCGACGGCGGCACGGCCCGCGTCGCGGGGGCCGACGTCGTGCACGACGCGGCGCGCGTGCGCGAGACCATCGCGCTCACGGGCCAGTACGCGTCGGTGGACGAGTTCCAGACGGGCCGCGAGAACCTCGTCATGATGGGCGAGCTCGCCCACCTGCCCCGGCGCTCGGTGCGTCGACGCGCGGACGAGCTCCTCGCCCGCTTCGACCTCGCCGACGCCGCCGACCGCCGCGTCGGGACGTACTCGGGCGGCATGCGCCGCCGCCTCGACCTCGCGATCAGCCTCGTCGCCGACCCGGCCGTCCTCGTCCTGGACGAGCCGACGACGGGGCTCGACCCCGCCTCGCGCGCCCAGCTCTGGGACGTGGTGCGCGGCCTGGCGGCCGACGGCACGACGGTCCTGCTCACGACCCAGTACCTGGAGGAGGCCGACCGCCTCGCCGACACGATCGCCGTCCTGCACGACGGCCGCGTCGCCGCGCGCGGCACGGCCGCCGAGCTCAAGGCGCTCGTCGCCGGCGACCACGTCCGGGTCGCGTTCGACGACCCCGCGAGCCTCGCGGCCGCCGTCGGGCTCGCGCCGGCGCTGGGGCTCGCCCGCACGACCACGGACGACAAGGACCTGTCGCTCACCGCGCCGAGCGACGACCCCGTCCGCACGATCCGCGACGTCCTCGCCGCGGCCGACTCCCACGACCTCGCCGTCGTCGGGGTCAGCGTCGTCAAGCCCACGCTCGACGACGTCTTCCTCGCTCTGACCCGGAAGGAGGGCGCCCGATGAGCGCCACCACGCCCACGCTCGCGACGTCGCCCGCGCGCCCGCCGCGCACCGCCGCACGCGCCCGGCAGACACCCGCGACCGCCGCGCGCGACGTGCGGACGATGGTCGCGCGCGAGACGCGCCGCCAGCTCCGCAGCGTCGACGGCCTCATCACCGCGTTCGTGCTGCCCGTGATGATCATGCTGGTCTTCGTCGTCATCTTCGGCGGCGCGATCGGTGGGGACGACTACATCGACTACGTCGTCCCAGGCGTGCTCGTCATGTGCCTCGGGTTCGGCTCGGCGACGGCCGCCGTGGGGGTCGCGCAGGACATGACCTCGGGCACGATCGACCGGTTCAAGACGCTGCCGATCTTCGGGCCGTCCGCGCTGTGGGGGCACGTCGTGGCGAGCGTGGCGCGCAACCTCGCGTCCGCGGTCGTCGTCGTGGCCGTCGCGCTCGCGCTGGGCTTCCGGCCCGACGCCGGGCTCGGCGACTGGCTGGGCCTCGTCGCGTTCGCCGTGCTCGCGGTGCTCACGTTCACGTGGCTGAGCGTCGCGCTCGGGCTGGTGCTGAGCGTCGAGGCGTCGCAGTCGGTGAACTTCCTGTTCCTGTTCGTGCCCTACCTCAGCTCGGGCTTCGTCGAGATCGACACGATGCCCTCGTGGCTGCACGGCTTCGCCGAGAACCAGCCGTTCACGCCGATCATCGAGACCTTCCGCGGCCTCCTCGCGGGGTCGCCCGACGCGACGACGGTCCTCACGGCCGTAGCGTGGCTCGTGGGCTTCCTGGTCGTGAGCTGCGCCGCCGGCTCCGTCCTCTACCGCCGCCGAACGGCCCGCTGACCCCCTCCGCCGAGCAGGTGGTCCTGGCACGTCCAGCCGACCCGGACGAGCCAGGACCACCTGCTCGCGGCACCGGGACGGCCTGGTCGGCCACCGGTACGCACTGGTTCGGCACCGGTCGGGGGAGGATGAACCCATGACGGACGCACCCGACCTCCCGCCCCGGCTCGCGCTCGCGTGGGGCGTCGCCGAACGGCCCGAGCGCACGCCCAAGCGCGAGCTGAGCATCGAGCGGATCGTCGACACCGCCATCGAGATCGCGGACGCCGACGGGCTCGGCGCGGTCTCCATGGCGAAGGTCGCGCAGAGCCTCGGCTTCACGACGATGTCGCTCTACCGGTACGTGACGAGCAAGGACGACCTGCTGCTGCTCATGCAGGAGGCGGCGCTCGACGTCGAGTACCCGCCCGCGCACGAGCCCGCGGACTGGCGCGCGGAGCTGCGCGAGTGGGCGCAGTTCACCATGGCGGTGTTCGCGTCCCACCCGTGGTTCCTCGACATCCCGGTGACCGGCGCGCCGCTCACGCCGAACAACCTGCGCGGGGCCGACAGCGCCCTGCGCGCCCTGCGCTCCACGCCGCTCGACGACGAGGAGAAGATGTCGGTCATCCTGCTCGTGAGCGGCTATGCGCGGAACGCCGCCCGACTGCAGTCGGACCTGGCCCGCGCGGTCACCGAGGCCGGGGCCGACGAGACCGTCCTGGGCGGCGGCTGGGGCGGCGCGTTGCGCGACCTCGTCGACGAGGTGCGCTTCCCCTACCTGCGCCCGCTCGTGGAGGCGGGGACGTACGCCGAGGAGGGCGCGATCGACGACACCGCGTGGGGCCTCGAGCGCGTGCTCGACGGGATCGCGGTCTACGTGGACGCCCGCGCGGCCGGAGCCCCGGGCGCGGGGCGCCGCGCCCCGGCGTCCGACGACCCGCCGGCCCCGGCGGAGGCCGCGGGGACCGACCCGCGCGACGCCGTCGCCCCGGTCGAGATGGCCGTGCACGTCAAGGACCCGAAGGTGAAGAAGGCGACGCTCAAGCGGCGCGACGCCGAGCGCCGCGTCCGCGAGGCGCAGAAGAAGGTGCGCGAGCTCGAGAAGGCGCTGCGCGAGGCGGAGAAGGCCGAGCGCGAGACGGCGCGGGCTGCGGTGGAGAAGGCACGCGGCTGACCCAGGGGCGACACCGCCGCCTCCGCGAGAAAGCGACGCACCGCCGCGATCGCGCCCCCTGGGAACCAGAGGGCGTTCTCGCGGCGGTGCGTCGCTCTCTCGGCGACGAGCTCACTCGGCGAGCGCGAAGCCCGTCGTCCAGGACGTCTTCTCCGCCGCGGCGAGCGTGAGCTGCAGGAAGCCGAGGGCCTCGAGCTCGTGCGCGCGCTTCAGCGACCCCGCGTCGACCACGCGGACGCCGGCGACGGCGCCGGCGAGCGCCGCCTTGGCCTCCGCGTCGTCGCCCGCGACGAGGACCGTCGTCGGGAGCGGGCCGACCTGCCCGGAGGCGAGGGTCGCGGCGAAGTTGGTGTTGAACGCCTTGAGCACGCGCGCGCCGGGAACGCGCTGCTGGAGCTGCGCCGCGGCCGACGAGCCGTCGGGCACGACGAGGGAGTCGAAGGTGGCGAAGTCGAGCGGGTTGGTGATGTCGACGACGACCTTGCCGTCGAGGCGGTCGGCGTAGAGGTCGACGACCTCCGCCACGGCCCCGTACGGGAGGGCGAGGACAACGACGTCGCCGGTGAGCTCGTCGCCGATCGTGCCGGCCGCGACCCGGGGGTCGAGGTCGGTCGCCTCGCGCGTGAGGACCTGCACCGCGCTGCCCGCGGCGAGCGCGAGACCGGCGATCGCCGAGCCCATGGTGCCGGCTCCGATGATGGTGATGCTGCTCATGGTGGCTTCCTTCCTCTGCCGGCCGCCCGGTCGGCTCTTAGTTGTTGCTACAACCATCACCGTACGGGGCTAAACTTGTAGCGTCAACTATTACGATGGTCACACCGGAGGAGGCACCATGACGACAGAACCCCGCTGGCTCGACGACCGGCAGCTCGACGCGTGGAAGCGGCTCGTGGCCGTGGTCGAGCTGCTCCCGGGCGTCCTGGACTCCCAGCTCCGGCGCGACGCCGACCTGAGCCACTTCGAGTACTACGTGCTCGCCATGCTCTCCGAGGCACGCGACCGCACCCTGCGCATGACCGACCTCGCGGGGGCCACCAACGCGACCCTCCCCCGGCTCTCCCACGTCGTGGCCCGGCTCGAGAAGCGCGGGCTCGTCGAGCGCGTCCCGTGCCCCGAGGACCGGCGCGCCACCAACGCGCACCTCACCGACGCCGGGTGGACCAAGCTCGTCGCGACGGCGCCGGGCCACGTCGCGACCGTCCGCGACCACGTGATCGACGCGCTCACGCCCGACCAGGTCGAGCAGCTCGACGCCATCGCGGGCGCGATCCTCCAGCGCGTGGACCCCGACGACCGCATGGGCTTCCTGCGCCGCTGACCGCGGGCGCCCGGACTCGTCAGCCCGCGACCTCCGCCGCCTCGAGCCAGGCCGCCTCCAGCTCGTCCTTCTCGGCCGCGAGCGCGCGCAGCTCGGCGTCGAGCTCCGCGACCGCGGTGAAGTCCGTCGCGTTCGCGGCGATCTTCTCGTGCAGGCGGCCCTCGGCCTCGGCGATCTTCGACAGCCTCCGCTCGATGCGGTTGATCTCCTTCTTCGCGGCCCGGACCTCGGCGGCGCTCGGACCGGCCAGGTCGGGCGCGTCCTGCGCGCCGTCCGCGCCGCCGTCGGCCCCGGCGCCCGCCGCGGGCGCGAAGCCGCTCGACGACGCTCCCGCCCCCGCGAGCGCCGCGCGCCGCAGCTCGAGGTACTGCTCGACGCCGCCCGGCAGGTCCCGCACCTTGCCGTCCCCGAGCAGCGCGACCTGGCGGTCCGCGACGCGCTCCAGCAGGTAGCGGTCGTGCGAGACGACGATCAGCGTGCCGGGCCAGCCGTCGAGCAGGTCCTCGAGCGCGGCGAGCGTGTCGGTGTCGAGGTCGTTCGTCGGCTCGTCGAGCAGGAGCACGTTGGGCTCGGCGACGAGCAGTCGCAGGAGCTGGAGGCGGCGGCGCTCGCCGCCCGAGAGGTCGCGCACGAGGGTCTGCGACCGCTCGCGCGTGAACCCGAGCCGCTCGACGAGCTGGGACGCCGTGAGCTCCTTGCCGTCCACGACGACCGACCGCTTCTCGTCCTCGATCACCTGGATCACGCGGGACCCGGCGATGTCGTCGAGCTCGCCGACGTCCTGGGACAGCTCGGCGACGTGGACCGTCTTGCCGCGCTTGACGCGGCCCGCGTCGGGCTCGCGCCGCCCGGCGAGCAGGGCGAGGAGCGTCGTCTTGCCCGCGCCGTTGACCCCGACGACGCCGTACCGGTCGCCGGGCCCGAGGCGCCACGTGACGTCGTCGAGCAGCACGCGCTCGCCCGCGTCCTCTCCGGGCGCACCGCGCCGCGGGACCGCGACGGTGACGTCCTCCAGGTCGAGCACGTCCTTGCCGAGCCGCTTGGTCGCGGTGCGCGTGAGCTCGAGCGTGTCGCGCGGGGGCGGCACGTCGGCGATGAGCGCCGCGGCCGCGTCGAGGCGGAACTTGGGCTTCGACGTGCGCGCGGGCGCCCCGCGGCGCAGCCACGCGAGCTCCTTGCGCAGCAGGTTGTCGCGCTTCTCCGCCGCGACGGCGGCGGTCCGCTGGCGCTCGGCGCGCGCGAGCACGTAGGCGGCGTACCCGCCCTCGTAGCCCTCCACCGCGCCGGAGCCGTCGCCACGCACCTCCCACATGCGCGAGCAGACGGCGTCGAGGAACCAGCGGTCGTGGGTCACCACGACGAGCGCGCCCTTCGCGCCCGGGCGCGCGAACCGGTCGCCCAGGTGCGCGGCGAGCCACGCGACGCCCTCGACGTCGAGGTGGTTCGTGGGCTCGTCGAGGAACAGCACGTCGTGGTCGGCGACGAGGAGGGCCGCGAGCGCGACGCGGCGCCGCTGCCCGCCCGACAGCGTGTCCGCGGGAGCGTCGAGGTCGAGGTCGGCCAGCAGGCCGGCGTGAACGGTGCGGACGCTCGCGTCCGACGCCCACGCGTGCGTCGCGGCGTCGCCGTGCACGAGGTCGCGGATCGTCGCGCCGGTGCCGACGTCGTCGCGCTGGTCGAGCAGGCCCACCCGCAGCCCGCCCACCCGGGTGACCCGGCCGACGTCGGGCTGCTGCGTGCCCGCGAGCAGGCGCAGGAGCGTGGACTTGCCGGCGCCGTTGGGGCCGACGATGCCGACGCGGTCGCCGTCGTCGAGGCCGAGCGAGACGTCGTCGAGCAGGGTGCGGGTGCCGACGGTCAGCGAGATGCCGTCGGCGCCGAGAAGGTGAGCCACGCCGTCGAGGGTAGTCGGACGGGCGACCGCGTCGTGCCCGCGCCGGCGATGGGGACCCCTCCCCCTTGCCGCGGCGGTCGAGGTGTCCGAGGGTGGCTGGAGCATCCGTCTCGTCCGACCAAGGGATCCCATGTCGTTCTACGGCGCCGACGTCGCCGCGCTCCGCGGTCTCGCGAACACCTTCCAGGACCGCGCGGCGGCGCTGGACGCCCTGACGGCGTCGCTGCGTGCCGCCGTGACCGCGACCCCGTGGGCCGGTCCGGACGCGGACGCCCTGCGCGCACGCTGGCACGGCGAGATGGAGGCGGCCCTGCGCTCGGCGTCCGGCCTGCTCGACGACGGCGCGCAGCGGCTGCGCACCCAGGCCGAGCAGCAGGAGGGCGCGAGCGCCGCGGACGGCGGGTTCTCCGGCGGTGGCGGCTCCGGGGGCGCCGGCGGCGGCCGCACCGACCCGCCGTGGATCCCCAGCCTTCCCGGCATCCCTCGACCGCCGACGCTGCAGGAGCCGCCGCCCACGATCGTGGCGACGGAGCACGTCGTGTACGAGCAGGGCGGCGGCGTCGGTCCGTTCGAGGGGACCGCGGGCGTCGAGTACCGCATCGACGAGCTCTCCGACGGGACGTTCCGGGTCACGCAGCTCGCCGGCATGACCGGCGGCGTCGGCGCGGGCACTCCGACCCCGTACGTCGAGGCCCACGCGAACGAGCACGACGTGAACCTGGGCGGCCAGGCGAGCGCGTCCGGGGGCGCCGTGCTCAACGTGGGGACCGAGTACACCTTCCAGTCCCAGGACGAGGTCGACGAGTTCCTCGCCTACCAGCGGCGTCAGACGATGCACTACATGGGCCCGCAGCTCGGGTCGTACGAGCCCCCCGCCCCCGACGCCACGATCGTCGAGGGCGGTGCCTACGCGACCGGCTCGGGCGGGGCGGCGATCGTGCCCATGGCCGGTGGCAGCGCCGAGGTACCCGTCGAGGGCCTCGTCGGGACGCGCGTCGAGCACGGCACGGGTCTCACGACCGTCTACGTCCGCGGCGAGGCGGGCGCGAGCATCGAGGGGACCGGGATGATCCCGGGCAGCCAGGACGTCGGAGGGCCCGGGGTCTACGCGGTCACGTACGACGCGCAGGGGAACGTCGTGCCCAACCCGCCGAGCTCCCTCGTCACGACGCCCCCCGGCGGGACGGTCGTGAAGGAGGAGCGCCTCGGGTTCTCCGCCGGCACGCCCCTGCCCGTCGTCGGCGGCGGGAGCGTCACGGCGGGCGGGACGCGCACCCGCACCGAGTACCCCGGCCAGGGCTGATCGGCGGCCCCTACTTCAGTCCCGTGTGTGCCAGGCCCTGGACGAACTGCTTCTGGGCGACGAGGAACACCGCGAGGACCGGCAGGACCGTGAGCGTCGTCGCGGCGAGCTGGACGTTCCACATCGGGCCGCCGTAGGCGTCGACGTACTGCGTGAGCGCCTGCGGGAGCGTGAACCGGTCCTTGCTGGACAGGTACACGATCGGCTCGAGGTACAGGTTCCACGACTTGAGGAACGTGAAGATCGCGACGGCCGAGATCGCCGAGCGCGACAGCGGGAACGCGATGCGCCAGAAGATCCCCCACCGCCCGAGGCCGTCCATGCGCCCCGCCTCCTCGAGCTCGCCGGGGAGCCCGAGGAAGAACTGGCGCATGATGAACGTCGCGAGGACGCTGGGTGCCCCGAGGATCGGGATGACCACGAGCGGCCAGTGCGTGTCGATGAGCCCGAGCGAGTTGACCATCCGGAACAGCGGGACGATCGTCACCTCGGAGGGCACGAGCAGCCCGACGAGCACGAGCAGGAACAGCGCGTTCGCCCCGGGGAACCGGATCCGCGCGAACGCGTACCCGGCCATCGAGGACACGAGGATGGTCCCGACCGTGACGAGCGCCGCGATGTAGAGGCTGTTCCAGTACTGCTGCGCGAACGGCTGCAGCCGGAACACGTCCCCGTACGCCGCGAACGACGGGTCCTGCGGCCACAGCGTCGGCACGGCCCGCAGGATCTCGCTCATCGGCTTGAGGCTCGACGTCGCCATCCACCACGTGGGGAACACGAAGGGGATGCTCAGCACGACCAGCAGCGCCACGAGCGCCCAGCGTCCCCACCGGCGCCGCGAGCGCGCGGCGCGGTCGCGGCGCGCGGGGGCGTGCCGCCCCCCGTCCGGGCCCTCGCCGCCCCGGCCCGATGCCGCGGGCCGGGCAGCGTCGGCGTCCGCACCCGGGAGCGTGGCCGGGCCGGGCATCACGTCAGACTTCATGGAAGACCCACCTCTTGCGCGTCTGCCACTGCACGAGTGTCAGGACGAGGACGATGACGAACAGCAGGACGGAGATCGCGCTCGCGTAGCCGAAGTCGTTGAAGCGGAACGCCTGCTGATACAGGTAGTAGACGAGCACCGTGGTCGAGTTGCCGGGCCCGCCGCCCGTGAGCACGGCGATCTGGGCGAACACCTCGAGCGAGCCGACGATCGTGAGGATCGAGACGAGCAGCACGGTCGGGCTGATGAGCGGGAGCGTGATCGACCGGAAGCGCCGCCACGCGCCCGCGCCGTCGAGGCGCGCGGCCTCCTGGACCTCCTCCGGCACCCCCTGCAGCGCCGCGAGGAACAGGATCATGTTGAGGCCGACGTTCTTGAACACCTGGACGACGATCACCGAGATCATGGCCGTCGTCTCGCCGCGCAGCCAGTTCGGTCCCTCGATGCCGAGCAGCGACAGGAACCCGTTGATCCCGCCGTCCGCCTGGAGCAGGAAGCTCCACACGATCGTCCACGCGACGAGCGACACGACCACGGGCGAGAAGAAGAAGGTGCGGAACGTCGTCGTGCCCGGGAGCTTCTGGTTGAGCAGCACCGCGAGGAGCAGCGCGAGCGAGATGTTGAGGACCACGAGCCCGACCGAGAACCACAGGCTCGCGAGGAGCGAGTCGCGCAGGCCGGGGTCGGAGAGCATGCGCTCGTAGTTGTCGGCGCCCGCGAACGTGAACGTGTTCGCGAGGACGTTCCACTCGTGCAGCGAGTACCAGACGACGGCGACCAACGGCGCGACGACGAACGCGAGCGCGCCGAGCACGGCGGGCGCGACCATGGTGTACCCCACGGCCGCGTCCCGTCGTGCGAGTGCGGAGGACGCCACGCTCAGTCCTCGAGCAGGGGCTGGATCGCCGCGCACGTGTCGGCGAGCACGCCCTCGACGTCGGCGTCCGCGGTCCACAGCGCGTCGAGCTGGGCCCGCACCGTGTCCTGCAGCTTGGCGAAGTTCTGGTGCGACGGCTTGGTCACGGCGCCCTGGATGCCGTCGACGACGACCGCCTGGAGCTGGGTCTCGCTGAGCTTCGGGTTCGCCGCGCCGAGCGTCTCCGCGTTCAGGAGCGACTCGCGCGGGGGCGGGAAGTACGCGGCGAGCGTCTCGGCGTTCTCGGGGTTGGTGAACCACGCCAGGAAGTCGGCGGCGACGTCCGGGTGCTCGCCCGCCGCGAAGACGCCGATGCCCGCCTGGCCGATGACGTTCTGCTGACCCGCGGGACCGGCCGGGAGCGGCACGACGTCCCACGCGAACGAGTCGTCGAGCGCGGACGCGCGGCTGATCTGCGTGATCGTCATCACGGAGTCGCCCGCGAAGAAGTCGGCCGTCGTGCCCGGGCCGGGCATCGCCTTGTCGACGAACGTCGCGTCGTGGATCCACGTGAGCGCGTCGACCATCTCGGGGTCGGTGAACGTGCACTGCGTGCCGTCCTCGCTCCACGGCGCCGCGTCCCAGCCGTCCCAGATCGTCGACAGGTTCTCCCACACCTTGAAGTCGAAGTCGCGCACGACGAGCCCCTGCTTGCCCGAGGTCGCGGCGGCGGCCGCGGAGATGTCGCGGGCCTGGTCGTAGGTCCACTCGCCCGACGCGACGAGGTCGGCCGGGTTCGGCTGGCCCGCGGCGGCGACCTGGTCGGTGTTGACGAACATCGCGAACGGCGAGTTGGAGAACGGATAGGCGTAGAGGCCGCCGTCCTTCTCCCACAGCGCGAGCGAGGAGTCCAGGAGGTCGTCGAACTCGTACCCCTCGGTCTCCTGGAGCTTCGGGGCGACGTCCACGAGGGCGCCGCTCGCGACGAACTCGGGCGCGTAGCTCTCGAGGATCCATGCGAGGTCGGGGGCGTTGCCGCCCGCGAGCTGCGTCGTGAGGGACGTCGTGTAGTCCTCGAACGGGATCGTCTCGAACGTCACGCCCGAGACGAGGTCGGGGTTCTCGGCGACGTACGCGTCGGCGATCTCCTGGAACTGCGCGAGCTGTGTCTCGTCGGCCGTCCAGACCGTCATGCGCAGCTCGACGGGCTCGCTCGGCGTGCTCGGCTCGCCCGCGACGTCGTCGCCGCCGCCGGAGCACGCGGTGAGGACGAGGGCGAGCGCGACGCCGCCTGCGGCCAGGGGTGCGCTCACGAGGCGGTGTCGGGGGCGGGCCGGGCGGGGTGCACGGCGCGGGGTCAGGGGGGTCATCAGTTCTCCTTCGGACTGAGGTGGGCGTGTCGGGTGCGGGCGGGGCCCGCGTCAGTAGGGGTGCGCCTCGGCGGGCCAGCGCAGCTCGACGCCGGCCCGGACGAGCTCGTCCTGGTAGTCGGCGAGCAGGTCGGCCTTGGACTGGACGGCGTGCGGCGTGCGCCCGGTCGCGAGGCAGTGGGCCGCGAGGTGGCCGGCGGCCTCGCCGATGTTCCACTCGACCGGGTGCAGGCGGTAGCAGCCGTTGGTGATGTGCGTCGTGCCGATGTTCTTGTTGGCCGCGAGCAGGTTGGTCACGCGCTGCGGCAGCAGCGCGCCGAGCGGGATCTCGAACGGCGTCGAGGCGACGTCGATGTACGTGTCGCCGCCCGTGGAGGGGTGCAGGTCGATCCGGTACATGCCGACGCCGACCGAGTCGTCGTAGCGCGTCGCGCCCCGGTCGCCGCGCACGGCGTACGAGACGTCGTTCTCCGTCACCGTCGTCACCGCGCGCAGGCGGCGCGACTCGCGGTGGTAGGCCGCCTGCGCGAGGCCGTCGGCCGAGCCCATGACGTCGGGCCGCAGGCGCAGTCCGGGGAACCCCGTCCCGCCGTCGGGGCGGGGTGCCTCGGTCTGCATCCAGTACAGCATCGACAGACTGAGCTGACGGGCGTCGGCGATCCGCGCCTCCTCGACGTCGCGCGGCACGTCGAGCACCGGCGCGAGGAAGTAGTCGATGCTCGGCCAGTTCACGAGGCACAGGTCGCTCGCGTAGTGGCCGGGCGCGAACAGGTCGCGCGCCGCGATGCGCCGGAAGGTCCACAGGTTGCCGTCGCCCGGGTTCTTCGACTGGTCGGCGTCGACGGCCCGTGCGTCGTCGCCCGGGTTCGGCGTGAAGGACCGCACGTCCATCGCGAGCGTGCGCGGGTTCGGCGCCTCCCACGACAGCATGCGCCGCCCGTTCCACGGGCCCGGGGTGTACGTGCTCCAGAAGTCGTAGCGCTCGGGGCGGTCGATCGTGTGGTCGCCGTCCACGTGCTCGACGGCGAAGCACACGCTCAGCGCCTGCACGTTGTCGGGCTGCGCCTCGTCCGGCGCGCTCGGCTCCCCGGTCTCGCGGTTCGACTCGAACCCCGTGACGTACTCCGTGCCCGTGAGCGGCAGGAGCTCGCCCGTCTCGGTCGCGTCGACGACGAACGCCGCGTGCACCGTCACGGTCGCGCCCGCGGCGTCGGCGGTGACCGGGGCGAGCGTCACGGAGGTGACGCGGTCGCCGTCGGTGGTCGCCGCCGTCGGGCGCACGCGCTCCAGGAGACGGATACGGCCCGCGGACCGCCACGGGGCGAGCATCTCCTCGAGCACCCCGACCGCGACGCGCGGCTCGTGGCACAGCTTGGAGACCCAGCCCGCGCCGGGGTTGAGGGCGTCCCACGAGCGCGCGGCGTCCGTGAGCGGGTACGAGCGGCGGTACACGTCGCGGATGCCGTCGCGCAGCGCGCGGTAGCGCGCGGTCACGCCGAAGCGCTCGACCCACGCGCTCTCGTCCGGCGGCACCGCCTGGGACGTGAGCTGCCCGCCGATCCACGGGTGCTCCTCGGTGAGGACGACGCGGGCGCCCCGCTCCGCGGCCGCGAGCGCGGCGGCGACGCCGCCGAGCCCGCCGCCGACGACGAGGACGTCTGCCTGGAGGTCTGGATGGGTCACGCTGGTTCCGTTTCTCTGGTGCTCGGGTGCTCTGAGGTCGGCAAGGACGATCTGGCCCCGGGGGGCGGCGCGGGCGGTGGCGCGGCGACGGTCTCGCCGTCGACGTCGACGCACTCGAGGAGCTGGTGCAGCTCGTCCTCGGGGACCCGGGCGGCGCGCGCGGACCTGCGGTCGGAACGGCCCGAGCCGGACTCGGCGACGAGACGCGAGAGCAGGACGAGGGCGCGTGCCCCCATCTCCTCGCGCGGGATCGAGAACCCGGACCACCGGCGACCGCCCGGACGCCCGTGGTGGGGCTGGCCCAGGAGGAGGAAGGAGACGTCGTCGGGCACGCGGACCCCGCGCCCCTCGAGCTCGTCGACGAGCTCCTCGGGGTAGTTCTCGGGGGCGACGACGACGGCCGTGAGGCGCTGGTCGACGATCTCCGCGGCCGTGGCCGGGACGTCGTCGAGCTCGACGAAGCGCACGGTGAGCCCGTGCGCCTTCATCGTGGCGCGGTAGGCGTCGACGCGGTCGAGCGTCGGCTGGTCGGTGCCGCGCGGCCCGACGTAGCCGATGCGCTCGTGGCCGAGCGTGACGAGGCGCTCGACCTGGCGCGCCGTCGCCGCGACGTAGTCGGCGCCGACGTAGGGCAGGCGCCCGCCGTCGCTCCCGCGCTTGCCGATGAAGACGAACGGGTAGTTGGTGTCGAGCAGGTGCTGGAGCTCGCCCCGGTCCTCGTGCTGGCCGAGCAGCAGACAGCCGTCGGCGATCCCGAGGCGCTGCCAGCCGTCGCGCGTGAGCCGGCGCCGGCCGTCGACGACGCGCGCGCTCGTGAACAGCAGGATGTCGATGCCCAGCTTCTCGGCCGCGTGCTCGATGCCGACCAGGAACGGGCCGTAGAAGTCACGGCCGGCGCGCGGGAACGTCGCCTCGTAGGTGAAGACGCCCAGGATCTGGTTGTGCCCGCCCGCGAGGCGCTGGGCCACGGGGTTCGCCGAGTAGCCGGTGATGCGGATCGCGTCGAGCACGCGCTGACGGGTCTCCTCGCTGATCCGCACCCCGGCGGGCGTGCTGTCGTTCAGCACGAACGAGACCGTCGCCTGGCTGACGCCGGCCATGGCGGCGACGTCGGCCTGGGTGATGCGGTGCCTCGGCATGGATCCTCCTCGATCACGTCGTCGATGACGTGCGAGGAGTCTCGCCAGAGCGGCGCGTGCGGGTCAACGCAGTAATACGCATTATTACGTCGCGAACGCTGGCACTCCGGGCCTCGGTCCGTCGCCGGTGATCCGCATAATCGGAGGCGCGACGGTCGCCGCCGCCCCGGCGGGCGTCCGCCGGAGGATGCACGACGGGCCCAGGGACGCACCTCCGAGGTGCATCCCTGGGCCCGCTGTGCGGTGCTCGTCGGCCGCGCTACCCGCAGGTCAGCGCGTCGTAGGTCGCCGAGGTCGAGCCACGCCCGACGCCGTCCGGCCCGGCGACGTCGACCCTCGCCTCCCCGGCCGCGACCGACGTCGAGCGCGTCGCGAAGGACTGGTAGGCGCTGCGCCCGGGCGCGACGTCGGCCACGGTGCGCTCGCCGAACGGCGTCACGAGCCGGACCGTCGCCGCGGCGTCCCCCTCGTTGCGCGCGGTCACCGCGACGTACGCGCGGCCCGCGAGGCAGCGCGTCACGGCCTGCACCTCGACGGCGGGCGCGTCGTCGTCGCACGCGGCCGCCTCCTCGGCGGTCGGGGTCCACCGGAACCAGTCGAACGACGCGACGATCTCCGGCGGCGTCGCGGAGCCGCGCATCGCGAACGGCCCGACGCCCGTCGCACCGAGCGCCGCGACGTCCACGGTGCGGCCCCAGGGCGCGAACTCGACGCCGTCGACCGACACCGACGCCTGCACGGCGCTCCCGTCGCTCGTGAGGCGCAGCCAGAAGGTCTCGCCGAGCCCTGCCGGCGGGACGACCGAGTCGAACCCCGTGTTGCGGTCGGTGCCGTTCTGGCGCCAGATGAACTCGAGGCGCGGGCCGAGCGAGCCGTGCACGAGGTCGAGCTTCGCGTAGTTCGCGTCGTCGCGGTACAGGAGCAGCCCGCCCTGCTGGAAGCGCTCGGTCGGGGAGACGGAGACGGCCGTCGTGACCTCCCACGGCCCGTCCGGGACCGCCTGCAGCGGCAGCGACGCGCCCGCGACGCCGGTCGGGTAGGTCGGGACGCGCAGCGCGCCGTCCACGAGCTCGTGGCGAGCGGTGCCCGCCCGGACGACCGACCAGAGCGCCGGGTCGAGGGACTCGCCGTCGAACTCGTCGGACGCGGCGCCGCTGCACTGCTCGCGCAGCGGGTCGGGGTCCTGGCCTGGCTCGGGCGGGCGGACGGCGTCGGGGTCGCGCTGCGCCCACGCGATCGTCGCGCCCAGCCGGTCGCCGGACTCGTAGAAGAGGTAGGTCTCGTCGCCGTCGGTCACGATCTCGGGCGCAGCCACCCGCCCGGTGTCGTCACCGACGCCGCTGGCCCGGTGCAGCTCCCAGCGCGGCCCGACCTCGGTCATCGTCGGGTCGAGCGTGCGGGCGAACGTGATGCCCGTGGACCCGTGGTAGACCACGTAGAGCTGGCCCTCCCACTCCCACAGGTTGCCGCCGGACACGTTCGTGCCGGTCGCGGCGTCGGGCACGACGAGCGGGTCGGGCCGCACGTCCCAGGTCTTGCCGTCGACCGACTCGGCCACCTTGATGCGCCGGATGTTGTCGGTCCGGTTCTGCATGTACGTCATGGCGAACCGGTAGCCGGACGACGGGTCCGGGTGCTCGACGACGCGCGCGTACGACGTCTCGGTGGTCCCGGCACCGCCGTCGGCGTTGGTGACCGCGATCCCGGAGTCGTCGAACGTCACGCCGTCGGGCGACGTCGCCCACCGCGTCGTCGAGTTCTCGCCGTGGAAGTACAGCAGCACCTCGTCGGCCGCGTCGTCCCACAGGACGTCGGGCGACGAGACGTGCGAGACCCGCTCGTAGAAGGGCAGCCACTCGTTCGCGACGATCGGGTTGTGCGCGTACTCCGTCCACGGGCCCTCGAGCGAGTCGGCGTACATGAGCGAGATCCCGCCCGGGGAGTCGTGCGGGGCGTAGTAGAGGTACCACTCCCCCAGCGGGTCGTCGAGGTACGCGCCCGCGTGGAAGACGCTCGGGAAGATGAACTCGTCCGTCGGGTTGTAGATCATCGACTCCTTGTCGGTGACCACGCCGCGGTACTCGAACACGGGCAGGTCGGACGCGGACGGGCCGTCGGCCGTCGCCCCGGTCGTCGCCCCGGTCGTGGTGACGGCCGTGACCGCGGGCGGCGGTCCCGCGGCGAGGGCCGCCGCGGGGACGACCGCCCCGGCGGCGAGGACCGCCGTCAGGGTGGCGACCGCCGTCGCCACGGCGCGCGGTCTGCGGCGTGGTGCTGCTGCTCGGGTTCTCACAGGGGACCTCCGTCGGTTCCTCGCCGGCGGCGTCGTCGCCGCCGGGCGCCACGTGGAGACGTGGGCTGCTGGCAGTGTCGCCGGACGGGCACGGCGCAGGTCAAAGGGATGATGCGCATTATTAGCGTCCTCACGGTGCGCCGGGCCTCGACGCTAGAGTCGTCCCGACCGCACCTGAATGTCGGACATCAGACGTATTGACCGGAGGATCGCCCCGTGCCGCTCTTCGACCTGCCCCTCGCCGAGCTCGAGACCTACGCCCCCGTGCTCGACGAGCCCGCCGACCTCGACGCCTTCTGGGCGCGGACCCTCGCGGAGTCGCGCGAGGCGGGCGGGGACCCGGCCGGGACGGTGCGGCTGGAGCGCGTGGAGACCGGCCTCGACCTGGTCGTCGTCGACGACGTGACGTTCCCCGGGTTCGCCGGCCAGCCCGTCAAGGCGTGGCTCGTGCGGCCCGCCGAGGCCGCCCGCGCCGCCGCGGCCGGCGACGACGCCCCGCTGCCCGCGGTCGTCGAGTTCCTCGGGTACGGCGGCGGTCGCGGGCTGCCCCACGAGCACCTCGCGTGGGCGAACGCCGGGTACGCGCACCTCGTCGTCGACACGCGCGGGCAGGGCAGCCAGTGGGGCAGCGGCGGCGGCACGCCCGACCCGGCCGGGTCGGGGCCCGCCGTCCCGGGCGTCCTCACGCGCGGCATCGAGGACCCGCACGACCACTACTACCGCCGCGTCTTCACCGACGGCGTGCGGGCGGTCGACGCCGTGCGCTCGGTGCCCGGCGTCGACCCCGAGCGCGTCGCCGTGCACGGCGTGAGCCAGGGCGGCGGCATCGCCATCGCCGTCGCGGGCCTCGCCGACGGGCTCGTCGCGGCCCTCCCGGACGTCCCGTTCCTGTGCCACTACCGCCGCGCCGTCGAGATCACCGACCGCGACCCGTACCGCGAGCTGACGCGCTACCTCGCCGTCCACCGCGACGCGGAGGAGACCGTGTTCCGCACGCTGTCCTACCTCGACGGGGCGGTGCTCGGCCGCCGCGCCACCGCGCCGGCGCTGTTCTCCGTCGCGCTCATGGACCAGGTCTGCCCGCCGTCCACCGTCTACGCGGCGTACAACGGCTGGGGCGCGGCCGCCGGGGCGGCGCCCGAGGCCGAGCGCGCGATCGACGTCTACCGCTACAACGAGCACGAGGGCGGCCAGGGCTACCGCTTCGCCCGTCAGCTCGCCTGGCTGCGCGACCGCTAGACCGCCGGGCCGGGCGACTGCGCGGACGCGCCGCCCGGGGCGGCGCCCAACCGGCGCAGCGCGACGGCCTGGGAGCCCGCGAACAGCCCGACGTCCGCCGCGACCGCGAGGACCGCGAGCAGCACGAGGACGCCCGCCGTCGTCGCCGAGAACGCGGCGACGGCAGCGGCGGCGACGACGTTCGCGACCATGACCGTGCGGAGGGCGACGCGCAGCCGCAGCCGCGCAGCCATCCAGGCGACGGCGGCCGCCCAGACCACCACCGCGACCCCGATCCCCGCGACGACCGGCACCGGCACTCCCAGCGCCGGCGCCCACGACGGAGCGAGTGCGGCGACCGCGCCGCCGAGCACGAGGCAGTACGCGGCGTCGAGCCGCAGGCTGCGCAGTCCGAGCCTGTCCCCTGACATGACGGCGACACTACGCGAACGCCCCGTCCGGCGCGTGGCGGGCCTCGCGTCGGCGGGCGGTCAGTGGGCGACGACGCGGGCGCCGGCGGCGGGCGCGGTGGTGCACCAGACGGTGTCGCACGCGTCGTTCGCGGTCCACGACGCGGCGATCGCGAGCGCGTGCTGGCGGCTGCGCGCGAGGGCGGCGACCGTCGGGCCGGAGCCGGAGACGATCGCGCCGAGCGCGCCGGCCTCGGTCGCGACGTCGAGGGTCCGCTGCAGCTCGGGGCGCAGGGCGAGCGCGGGGCCCTGGAGGTCGTTGCGCAGCACCTGCCCGAGCCCGACCGCGTCCCCGGCACGCAGGGCCTGCATGAGCGCGGTGTCCTCGGCGAGGTCGAGCTCGGCCGGGCCGCCGACGGTCTCGTCGAACGTGCGGTACACCTCCGGCGTGGAGAGTCCGTCGGCCTGGACGGCGAAGACCCAGTGGAACTCGCCGCGCGTCATCGCGGGCGTGAGCACGTCGCCGCGCCCCGTCCCGACGGCGGTGTGCCCGACCAGACCGAACGCGACGTCCGCACCGAGCCCCGCGGCGAGGCGGACGAGGTCGGCGCGGGGCACGCCCGTCTCCCAGAGCGCGTCGCACGCGACGAGCGCGGCGGCCGCGTCGGCGGAGCCGCCCGCCATGCCGCCCGCGACGGGGACCTCCTTGTGGATCTCGAGCCGCACGTCGGGGTCGACGCCCACGTGCTCGGCGAGCGCGACGGCGGCCCGCCACGCGAGGTTCGTCTCGTCGGTCGGCACCACGTCGGCCTGGAGCCCGGTCACGCCGAGCGAGACGCCCGAGCCCGGCGGCACGTGGTGGGCGACGACGTCCTCGCTCAGCCCGACGGCCTGGAAGATCGTCACGAGCGGGTGGTAGCCGTCGTCCTGCAGCGCCCCGACCCGGAGCGAGAGGTTGACCTTGCCGGGTGCGCGCACGCGGACGGACGGGGGTGGCGCGAGGGCGATGCGCGGCGGTCGCGGGGGTGTCACGCGTCCACTGTGCCAGGTCGTCCGGTGCGACGCTCCGCGGGTGCGGCGCCACGGGCGGGGCGCTCGCCGAGGCCGCCGCGCAGGACGAGCTGCTCGGCGACGCGCGCGAAGGCCGCGACGTCCAGCACCTCGCCGCGCGCCTGCGGGTCGACGTCGGCGGCCTCGAGCACCTCGGCGGCCACGCTCGCCGAGCCCGCGAGGCCGGACAGCGCGGAGCGCAGCATCTTGCGCCGCTGCGCGAAGGCCGCGTCGACGACGGCGAACACCTGCTCCCGGGTCGCGGTCGTGGTCGGCGGCTCGCGGCGGTCGAGGGCGACGAGCGCGGAGTCGACGTTCGGCACCGGCCAGAACACGCTGCGGCCGATCGTCCCGGCGCGGCGGGCGTCGGCGTACCAGGCGGCCTTGACCGAGGGGACGCCGTACGTGCGCGACCCGGGCGGGGCGGCGAGCCGGTCCGCGACCTCGGCCTGCACCATGACGAGCACGCGCTCGAGCGAGTCGAACCGCTCGAGGAACGTGAGCAGCACGGGCACCGCCACGTTGTACGGCAGGTTGGCGACCAGCGCCGTCGGGGGCTCCCCGGGCAGCGTCGTCACCTCCAGGGCGTCCGCGCCGACCACCTCGAGGCGGTCGCCGAGGTCGGGCACGTGCGCGGCGACCGTCGTCGGGAGCTGCTGCGCGAGGACCGGGTCGATCTCGACCGCGACGACGCTCGCGCCCGCCTCGAGCAGCCCCAAGGTCAGCGAGCCCAGCCCGGGCCCGACCTCGACGACGCGCTCCCCCGGGCGCACGTCCGCGGCTCGCACGATCTTGCGGACGGTGCCGCCGTCGTGCACGAAGTTCTGGCCGAGGGTCTTGGTGGGGCGGACGCCGAGGCGACCCGCCAGGTCACGGATCTCGGCCGGACCCAGCAGGGCACCGCGGGTGTCGCTCATGACAGGCAAGCCTACCGACCGGGGCGGGGACGGTCCGGACGTCGCGGGGACGACGGGAGGGCGGGGCGCCGTGCGCCCCGCCCTCCCTGGTGCGGCCGTGAGTCGTGCTACCCGGTCAGAGAAGACCCAGCTTGCGGGCGCACGCGGGCCACTGGCCCCAGCCCGAGCGTGCCTGGAGCGCCTGGGCGCGCTGCGTCTGCTCGGCGGCCGAGGCCTCCGACGGGAGGCCGGAGCCGCCCATCGCCTGCCACGTCGAGAGCGAGAACTGGTAGAGGCCGTAGTAGCCGTTGCCCGTGTTCGTCGCGGGGTTGCCGCCGGACTCGCACTGCGCGAGCGCGCCCCAGACACCGCCGGGGGCGGAGCCGAGGTCGGCGGCCGGCGCGGACGAGCCGCCCGACGACGGGGTCGACGAGCGCTGCTGCGTCGTCGCCTTCGGCTCGGGCTTGGGGCGCTCCTTGGTGCCCTGCACGAGGATCTTGTTCACCGGCGGCGTGGTGACGCCCTCGGAGACGAGCTCGCGCGACTCCTCGACGCCGTCGACCGTGGTGACACGGTGCACGGTCGTGTGGACGCCCTCGACGCCCTCCTGCTTGACGACCGGGTCGAGGTCCTTGAAGCGGTTCGCGTCCTCCTCGGTGACCGTCTCGAACGGGACGGCCGCCGTGGTGGGCACCTCCTCGACCTTCACGCGCTGCACGACGAGCGAGACCGGCGCGGCGTCGGCCGCCGCCTCGGCGTCCTCGGTCGCGGCGGCGGTGGCCTCGGCGGGTGCCGCCTCGGCAGCGGCGTCGGCCTGAGCCGCGGCGATCTGCTCGGACTTCTCCACGTGGACGCGGTCGAGCTCGCCGAGCTGGATGCCCTGCTGGTCGAGGATCGCGTCGATGCCGATGCTGCCGTCGGGCGCGACCTTGGTCTCGCCGTCCGCGACGACGTTCACGGGGCCGTCCGCGTCGAGGCGGATCGGGAGCGACACGCGCTCGCCGGAGCGGGAGGCCACGAGGCGCACGTCGCTGCCGCGCGAGGCGAGGGTCGTCAGGGCCTCGTCCGCGTCGAGCGCGGTCAGCCAGACGGAGGACTGGGAGCCGTCGACCTGGACGGGCACCTCGCGCCCGTAGCGCACGACGACGTCGCCGCCGCCGCGCAGGGCGGAGTCGACGTCGGGCACGACGAGGTCGCGGTCGCCCACGGCGACGTCCTGCTCGGCGAGCAGGCCCTCGACGGACCCGGCGAACGTCGTGACGGTGGTGATCTGGCCGTCGACGTCGAGCTGGACGGTCTTGCGCGCGTTGCCGTAGGCGACGGCGCCGGTCGCGAGCAGGACGACGGCGGTGGCGCCGGCCACGAGGGGCCAGCGGCGGCGACGGCGGGCGGTGGTCGCGGGGCTCTGGGGGCTCTCCGCGGGGCCGTCGGTGAGGGTCGGGGGGTTCTGGAGGGTCGTGTCGGCGCTCTCGGGGGCGCCGGCCGCGTCAGCGGTCCGGTGGAAGGGGTTCTTCACTCGGGTCCAGTCGTCGGGGGTCCCGGGCACGGCGGCTCGACGGCGCGTGCGCGCCACCCGCGGCCCGCGGCGGACGTGCGTCCTCCGCGGCGGGCGCACACGTGCGTCCGCGGGTCTCGAGCGGCCGATCCGGCTGCCGGCGCCAACCCCGGCGCCCCTTCCCCAGGGCCCGACGACGGCGCACCGCCCGCGAGGTCCGGGCACGTCTCCCGCGGTCCGGACGGACCGCGGGGCATGCCGTTCGCACGCGAGCGACGTTCGACCGTAACCGATCCGTTATCCAAGTCCAACCCCTGCGCCGCTAGACTGGGAGGTTCTGTCCGGTTTTCATCATGTATGTCATGGGCACCTCCACGCGCTTCTCACCCGGCGTCACCGACGCCGCCACGCGCGAGGACGTCGTCCACCGCGCCCGACGTCGCACGCCCTGATCGCGCGGCCCGCTCCCCGACCCGAGCCAGCGTCGCCGCCAGCTCGGGCGGGTCGAGCACCGTCAGGTCGACGTCGAGGCCCAGCAGGAACCCGGCGAGCCGGGCGAGCGACGTCCCCCCGGTCTCGAGCACGCACGCGTCCGGCCCGTCGTCGACGAGCACGCCGGCGCCCGGCTCCATCCGGTCGGCCACCGTGCTCGCCGGCGCGTGCAGGCGCACGCGCGCGGGGTGCGCCCACGCCACCGAGCCGACGCCGCGGACGACGTGGGCGACCGCGTCGCCGCCCGGCACGGGGCGGGACGTGAAGCGAGGCCCGCCGGGCGAGCGCAGGCGCAGCCGGTCGACGCGGAAGGTGCGCCAGTCGTCGCGGCCCAGGTCGAACGCCAGGAGGTACCACCGCCGCCCGACGTGCACGAGCCGGTACGGCTCGACCGCCCGGGACGTCGTCGTCCCGTCGTGGGCCCGGTACTCGATCCGGAGGCCCGTGCGGGCGGCGACGGCCGCCGCGATGTCGGCGAGCACGCGGGCGTCGACCGCCGGCCCGCCCACCGGCGCGCTCGCGACCGCGGCGCGCAGCGCGTCGGCCCGGGCGCGCAGCCGCGCGGGCAGCACCGTGTCGAGCTTGACGAGCGCGCGCCGCGCGGCGTCCTCGACCCCTGTGATCGACCCCGTCGCAGCGGCTCGCAGCGACACCGCCACGACCGCGGCCTCCTCGTCGTCGAGCAGGAGCGGGGGCAGCGCGGTCCCGGACCCGAGCCGGTAGCCGCCCGCCGTCCCCGGCGCCGACCGCACCTCGTACCCGAGGAGCCGCAGCCGCTCCACGTCGTTGCGGACCGTGCGGGTCGTGACGCCGAGCCGCTCCGCCAGCTCGGGCCCCGACCACGTCGGGCGCGTCGGGAGGAGCGCGAGCAGGCGCAGGAGTCGTACCGAGGTGTCGAGCACGGATCCATCCTCTCGCACCATGCGGAACCGCACGTTCCGCATGAGGTCCTACTGTCGTGGTGTCGGTCCCGCCGGGTCGACGACCGCGGTCCCCGGGACGGAACCGGGGACGACGACGAGGGAGACGAGCATGCTGCGTGGGATGGCGACGCTGAACCTGTGGGCCGACGACCTGGAGGCCGCGTCCGCGTGGTACTCGGAGGTCCTGGGGACGGACCCGTACTACGTCGTGCCCGGCGGGTACGTGGAGTTCCGCATCGGCGACCGCCAGGACGAGCTCGGCATCATCGCCCGGTCCTGGTCCCCGCGGCCCCAGCCGGAGACCCCCGGGGGCGCGATCGTGAACTGGCACGTCGACGACGTGCGCGACGCGTTCGCCCGGCTCCTCGCGCTCGGCGCGACCGAGTACGAGGGGGTCGTCGAGCGCGGCGAGGGCACCGGCTTCGTGACGGCGTCGGTGGTCGACCCGTTCGGCAACGTGCTGGGGATCATGCAGAACCCGCACTACCTCGAGATGCTCGAGCGCTAGCCCGGGCGCCCGCGGACCGCGGGCGCCTTACCGGCGCCGGCACCGCACCGGCGCCGCGACGGGCCTCAGTACCAGCCCTTGGCCACCGAGTGCGACCAGGCCGCGCACGGCGTGCCGTAGCGGCCCTCGATGTAGCCGAGGCCCCACGTGATCTGCGTCGCCGGGTTGGTCCGCCAGTCGGCGCCCGCGCTCGACATCTTGGACCCGGGCAGCGCCTGCGGGATCCCGTACGCGCTCGAGCTCGGGTTGTCGGCGTCGACCCGCCAGTTGCTCTCCTTGGTCCACAGCTTGTCGAGGCACGTGAACTCGTCGTCGCCCCACCCGCGCTGGGCCGCGAGCGAGCGGCCGATCGCCCGCGCCGAGCCGGGGTCCACCGAGACCGAGACGTCCATCGTCCCGACCTTGATGATCTCGTTGCGCGGCTCCGTCGTGACCGTGCGCGTGAGGACCGTGCGCGACACCTCGGCACCGCCGAGGGTCTGGACGGCGTACGTCGTGGTCGCCTCGCCCACGCGGCCGGACTGGACGACGACCCGGTGCCCCTTCGGCAGGTTCGGGTCCTCGACCTCCTCCGTGGTGAAGGGCAGCACCTCGGTGACGGTCGTGGCCGACGCCGCGGCGCGGCTCACGAGGACGAGCATGCCGTCGACCGCGGCCGCGTCGAGCGGCGCGGACGTGCTGTCGCCCTCGGCCAGCACGATGCCCGCCGTCGCGAGGACGCCGCGCACCGTGGGCTCCGCCGTCGTGATGGGCATGACCGCGCCGTCGACGGCGACGTGGACGGTCTTGAGCGTGGAGACCCGGATCGGGTCGCGACCGAGCGCCTGGGTGCGCGAGACCTCGGTGACGGCGCCCTCGGCGCGCGGGCCGAGGTACGTGAGGAGCTCGCCGACGGTGCGCGCCGTCGTGGAGATCGTCTGGACCTGGCCGTCGATCTCGATCGTCACGTCGTGGCTCGTCCGGACGACGATCGTGCCGCCGTCGTGCGCGGAGTCCGTCAGGCCCGGCTCGACGAGGTCCTCGGCGCCGACCGTGACGTCCTGGTAGTCGAGCACCTCGGCGACCGTCCGCCCGTACGCGGAGACGTCGTACAGCTCGCCGTCCACGTCGAGCGTGACGCTCTTCTGGAGCGAGGCGAACGCACCGGTGACGACCACGAGGCTCGCGACGACGACGCCCTGGGCCGCCAGCCGTTGCAGGCGTCGGCGACCGGTTCCGTCAGGTGCGAGCACGCGCACGGTCCCTTCTGGGGAGCGGCCCTCGGCGAGCGCCGAGAGCGAGGTGGGGCACGTCGTCGGCGCACGGCGCGCGACGCACGGACCTGACCGTAGCCGAAACGTGACCCTGGACGAAACCTCCGGTTCGCCCCGGAACGGACGGTGCCGCGCGGTGCCGGCTCCCCCTCCGTCGTGCCCGCCTCACCAGGGCCCGTAGACCGCGACCGACGTCGCGGCGAGCCGCGCGCAGACGTCCGCGAGCGGCAGGCCCGCCACCTCGGCGACGGTACGGACCGTCGTCGGCAGCACGTACGGGGCGTTGGGACGGCCCCGGTACGGGTGCGGCGTGAGGTACGGCGCGTCCGTCTCGACGAGGACCTGCCCGAGCGGCACCTCTCGCAGGGCGGCCCGCAGCTCGTCGTTCGCGCGGAACGTCACCGGGCCCGCGAAGGACAGGTACCAGCCCTGCTCCGCGCAGAACCGGGCCATCGCGGCGTCGCCCGAGTAGCAGTGGAAGACCGTCCGCTCCGGCGCGCCGTCGCGCGCGAGGACGTCGAGCACCTGCGCGTGGGCGTCGCGGTCGTGGATCTGGAGCGCGAGGCCGAGCTCCTTCGCGAGCGCCACGTGCGCCCGGAACGCCTCTCGCTGTACAGCCTCGCCCTGCGGTCCGGTACGGAACAGGTCCATCCCCGTCTCACCGATCGCCCGCACGCGGTCGTTCGCGCGCGCGATCGCCGCGATCTCGGCGACGGCGTCGTCGAGCGGGACGTCGTGGTGCGCCTGCGGGTCGGGCGCGAGCCCGTCCGGCCCGACCTCCCGCACCCCACCGTGCAGCACGGCCTCGTTCGGATGGATGGCCACGGCCCCGAGCACCCGCCCCACCCCCGTCCCCCCACGGCCGACCAGGTGATCGTGGCTCGTCCCGGCGCCGGGACGCGCCGGATCCGCCTGCTCGACCCCCCAGACCGCCTGGTCGCCGCGCAGCAGGGCGTCGGTCCAGCGGGCCGACGGCAGGTCGCAGCCGACCTGCACCACGCGGTCCACCCCCGCGGCCGCCGCCCGGGCCAGGTGGTCCGTGACGGTCGGGGCGGGGACGTCGCCCCACCCCCACGAGTCGTCCTCGCTCCGCTGCGGGGACTCGCGGGGGCCCCGGGGATCGGGGAGGACGTGAGGGATCGAGTCGAGGTGGGTGTGGTTGTCCACCACCGGGACCGGAAGCGGCTCCGGGTCCGGCGGCCACCCGCGCTCGCGCTGCTTCGCCACCGTCAGGCGGTCTCGCGCAGGCGGTCGAGCTCCTCCTCGACGATCGAGTCGTCGAGCTTGGTGAACACCGGCGTCGGCTTGCCGACCGGCGTGCCCGGCACGACGGCCTTCGGCTCCCACGTCGCCAGGCCCTCGGCGCGGTAGTCGCCCGTGATGACCGGGTAGTGGCGCGAGTCGTCGTCGAGGTCGGTCACCTCGGCGATGCGCGGCTGGGCGGCGAACGTGCCCGTGCCGCCGAACGCCTCGTGCACCTGCTGCGCCGAGTGGGGCAGGAACGGCGACAGGATCGTGTTGAGGTCGCTCACGGCCTGGGTCACGGTGTGCAGCACGGTCGCGAGCCGGTCCGGGTCGGTCTTGAGCTTCCACGGCTCGGTGTCCGACACGTACTTGTTCACCTCGCCGACCGTCTTCATGGCCTCGGCGACGGCGGCGCGCTGGCGGTGCGTCGCGATGAGCTCGCCCACGCGGCCGAACGCGGTCGTCGTCGTCGCGAGGACGCCCTCGTCGATCGGCTGGCGCTGCCCCGGCTCCGGGATCGCGCCGAAGTTCTTGTGCACGAGGTTCGCCGTGCGGTTGACGAGGTTGCCCCAGCCGGCCACGAGCTCGTCGTTCGTGCGGCGCTGGAAGTCCGCCCACGTGAAGTCGACGTCCTGCGTCTCCGGACCGGCCGACGCCACGTAGTACCGGAACGCGTCCGGCTGGTAGCGGGCGAGCATGTCGCGCACATAGATGACGACGCCGCGCGAGGAGGAGAACTTCTGGCCCTCGACGTTGAGGAACTCGCTCGACACGACCTCCGTCGGGAGCTGGAGGTTCCCGTACGGGCCCGGCGCCCCGCCCTTGCTCCCGCGGCCGTCGTAGCCGAGCAGCTCGGCCGGCCAGATCTGGGAGTGGAACGTGATGTTGTCCTTGCCCATGAAGTAGTACGACCGCGCCTCGGGGTCGTTCCAGAACGCGCGCCACGCGTCCGGGTCGCCGCTGCGCCGCGCCCACTCGATCGATGCCGAGAGGTACCCGATCACCGCGTCGAACCACACGTACAGGCGCTTGCTCGAGTTCTCCTCCCACCCGGGCAGCGGGACCGGGATGCCCCAGTCGATGTCGCGCGTCATGGCGCGCGGGCGCACGTCGTCGAGCAGGTTGAGCGAGAACTTCAGGACGTTCGGGCGCCACGCGGTGCGCGTGCGCAGCCAGTCCCCCAGCGCGTCGACGAACGCGGGCAGGTCCAGGAAGAAGTGGTTCGACTCGACGAACTTCGGCGTCTCGCCGTTGATGCGGCTGTGCGGGTTGATGAGGTCGATCGCGTCGAGCTGGTTGCCGCAGTTGTCGCACTGGTCGCCGCGCGCGCCGTCGTAGCCGCAGATGGGGCACGTGCCCTCGATGTAGCGGTCGGGCAGCGTGCGGCCCGTGGACGGCGAGATCGCGCCCATGGTCGTCTGCTCGACCATGTACCCGTTCTTGTGGACCGTGCGGAACATCTCCTGCACGACGGCGTAGTGGTTGCGCGTCGTGGTGCGCGTGAAGAGGTCGTACGACAGCCCGAGCTGGTGCAGGTCCTCGACGATGACGCGGTTGTACCGGTCCGCGAGCTCCTGCGGGCTCACGCCCTCCTTGTCGGCCTGGACGAGGATCGGCGTGCCGTGTTCGTCGGTGCCCGAGACCATGAGGACGTCGTGACCCGCCATGCGCATGTGCCGGCTGAAGACGTCCGACGGGACACCGAAACCTGCGACGTGGCCGATGTGGCGCGGCCCGTTGGCATACGGCCACGCCACGGCCGAGAGGATGTGGGTCATGGTGCCCGATCTTAGTCGGGCCGCAGCGCGCTCTGCGGGGGCGTCTCGGGACCCTGGACTCCCGCCGTGCTGCCACCGGGCCGGGCCGTCCGTCGTCAGCCGTCGCTGGCACCACCACGGGGGTCGACGAAGGCCTCCTTCAGCGCTGCCGTCGTCTCGGCAGCCTGGGCGACCTCTCGACAGCCGACGCCCACCGCGACGTCGGCGCGCTCCAGACGGAACGAGACGTCGAAGCCGTGGACGCTCGCGGCGTTCGTCGCGCCGCAGATCCGCTCGCCCAGAGAGTCGGCGTCCGCGTCGGTCAGCGTCTCCGCGACGGTGACCACCACGGGGACACGTACGACCCGGTCGAGGAGCCCACGGCGGATCGGTGGGGGCTCCGCCACGTCGTCCACACCAGGCCAGGACTCGACGTCAGCGACCAGGTCGGCGACGTACCGCTCGTCGTCCTCGTCCACCCCGCGCCACGCGCGCCACCCGTCCTCGACAGCCGGCACGGAGCGGTCGAGCACGCGTCCCAGCAGCACGCCGCCGATCGCCGCCACCGACACGACGAGAAGGAGGAGCGCCGTCGCGGGCACGAGCACCGCGCGCGCCCGCCGGTCGCTCGCGCGCCGTCCTCGTCGCCCCACGCCCGGACGGTATCGGGCCAGGCGCTCGCCCGGTGGCGGCGACGTGCAGAACCTGCCGAGGAACCGGGGACGACGACGGGCCCGCGACCTGGGGGTCGCGGGCCCGTGCGGAGCCGGGTCGGCTCGGTACGTCCGTCAGTACCAGTTGACCGCCTGCGAGTGGGACCACGCGCCGCACGGCGAGCCGTACGAGCCCGCGATGTAGTCCAGGCCCCACGCGATCTGCGTCGCGGGGTTGGTCGCCCAGTCGGCGCCCTTGCTCGCCATCTTCGAGCCGGGAAGGGACTGCGGGATGCCGTAGGCGCTCGACGTCGGGTTGTCCGCCGTCGGGTTCCAGTTGGACTCCTTGGTCCAGAGCTTCTCCAGGCACGTCCACTGCGCACCGGTCCAGCCGCGCGCGGCGGCCATCGTCTGCCCGATCGCGCGCGGGTCCTTCGGGCGCTCCTGCGTGCCGGTGACGACGACCTCGTCCACGGGCGCGGTCGTGACCTCCTGCGAGAGCTGCTCGCGCGACTCCTCGACGCCGTCCACGAGCGTGACCTCGAACGTCGTCGTGGTCACGCCGTCGGCCCCGGCCTGGGCGACGGCGGACTCGTCGGTGTACTTCGAGTCGTCGGGCTGCTGGACGGTCCCGTGCGGGACGGGCGTCGTCGTCTGCTGCTGCTCGACGACGACGCGCTGGACGACGAGCGAGACCGTGGGCGCGCCGGGCTCGGGCGCGTCGACGCGCTGCACGCTCACGCGGTCGAGCTCACCGAGCTCGATGCCCTGCTGGTCGAGGATGGCGGGGATGCCGATGCTGCCGTCCGGGGCGACCGTCGTCGTGCCGTCGGCGACGACGTTCACCGGGCCGTCGGTGTCGAGGCGCAGGTCGAGCGACGCGCGCTCGCCGGACCGGGACGCGACGAGGCGCACGTCGCCGCCGCGCTCGGCGAGGGTCTGCAGCGCCTCGTCCGCGTCGAGCGCGGTGAGCCAGACGTCGGACTGCTCGCCGTCGGTCTGGACGGTGACCTTCTTGCCGAGGCGCACCACGACCTCGTCGCCGTCGTCGAGGGCCGACCCGGGGTCGGGCGCGACCTGGTCGCGCGCGCCGACCTCGACGCCGGCGGCGTCGAGCGCGCCCGAGACCGAGCCGGCGAGCGTGCTCACGGTCGTCAGCTCGCCGTCGACGTCGATCGTCACGGTCTTGCTGGCCTCGCCGTAGGCGACGGCGCCCGAGCCGACGAGCACGACGGCGGTCGCCGCGCCGACGACGGACCAGCGGCGCCGACGTGTCGCGCGCAGGGTCCGCGCGGAGCGGGCGGCGCGACGGCTGGGCGTCTGGGCGGTCTCGGTGGGGGCGACGTCCGGGGCGTCGGTCTCGACGTCACGGTGGCGGGGCGCGCGGAAGCGGAAGGGGTTGTGCACTCTGGTCCAAGTCGTCGGGGGTCCCGGGCACGGGGGTCGACGGCGCACGCGCGCCCCGGGGCGCTCCGCACCGCTGCGCGGGCGACACCCGGTTCGACCAGCCGATCCGGCCGTCCTGCGGACCCCCGGCACCCTGGGTGCTCGACGGAGACCGCGTCCCACGGCCGGCCCTTACACCTGTCCCCGGTGAGCGGCAACGCGAGACACTCGACCGTAACCGATTCGTTATCACGCTCCAAACCACCTGCTCAGCCCGCACGTCCGCCGAGATCGACCCCGCCGTCGCGAGGTCGGCCTCCCGAGGGTCGATCTCGGACGCTCGGGCCGATCTCGCGACGGCGATCCCCGACAACCCGCGGACGCGCGGCGGCCTCACCCCGCGGGCGTCACCGTGACCCGCAGCAGCCGGTCGTCGCCGTCGCGCGGGTCCCCGCGTCCGTCGGTGTTGTTGGTCAGCACGTACAGCACGGCGCTCCCGTCGCCGCCGAGCGGCGTCGCGGGGTCCACCAGGACGGCGCGCAGCCGACCCCGGTCCGTGAGCACGGCCTGGGGCGGGCCGAACGCGTCGGCCGACCCTCCGCCGTCGGGCGTCGCGAACGGCACGCGCCACAACGTCTGCCCCCGCAGCCCCGCCAGGTACGCGCCCTCACGAGTCACGGCCAGCCCGCTCGGCGAGGCCTCCGCCGTCGACCACGTCGCCACCGGGTCCACGAACCCCGACGCCGCGCCGCCCACTCCCTCGACCTCCGGCCAGCCGTAGTTCCCGCCCGGCACGACGACGTTGAGCTCGTCGAACGTGTCCTGGCCGAACTCCGACGCGAGCATGCGGCCCGTCACGTCCCACGCGATCCCCTGGACGTTGCGGTGCCCCAGACTCCATACCGGCGAGGCCGGGTCCGGGTTCCCCGGCGCGGGCGCGCCGTCCACCGTCAGGCGCAGGATCTTGCCGTTGAGCGCACCCGCGACCTGCGCCGCGCCGCGCTGCTGCGCGTCCCCCGTCGTCACGTACAGGAAGCCGTCCGGCCCGAACGCGAGCCGGCCGCCGTCGTGCGTCGACGCCGCCGGGACACCCTGCAGGACCGGGGTGAGGCTCGACAGCTCGCGACCGGCGAGCGTCCCCCGCAGCACCTCGTTGCCGCCGTCGGCAGTCCGGTAGACGAACACCTCCCCCGGGGCCGCACCGCCCTCGGGCCCGACCGCGACCCCGAGCACGCCCGCCTCGCCCGTCGCGACCGTGCCGTCGCGCAGGTCGTCCGCCCCCGGGCCCGTGACGGGCTCGACGGCGCCCGTCGCCGGGTCGACGACGACCAGGCCGCGCTCGTCGCGCAGGGAGACGAGCAGCGTCCCGTCCGCGAGCGCCGCGAGCCCCCACGGCGCGGAGAGCCCGGCCGCCACCTCGGTCACGTCCACGCGCACCTCGGGCACGACGACGAGGGCGGGCGCGGGCACCGGCGCGGTCGTCTCGACGCCGCCGGTCTCGGGGGCGTTCGTGACCGACGGACCCGGTGCGGTCGTCGTGACCGACGGACCCGGTGCGGGTTCCGGACCGTCGTCGGGCGTGCACGCCGCCAACAGCACGACGGCGGCCCCCACCACGACCGCGGGCCACGCCCGGGGCACGGACGACCGGTCGGCAGGCATGCGCCCATCGTCGCGCGCCGCGCGCGCCGCCGCACGAGCCGGGCTCGGCGCGGTCGCGCTCCCCACCGTGCCGACCACTCTCCTGCACCTGCTCGTGGTGCGCCTGCTCGGCAAGCACCTCCGCGCCTGGACGGGGGCATCGTCAGCGTGCCCGGGCTCGGGACCTCCGGCCCGCCTGCGCGGCCCTTCGGCGGCCGCACGCCCGCCCGCGGCGAGGCACGCTGGTACCGGGAGCTCCTCCGAGGCCCGGAGGAGCCGGCGAGGAGGTCGGTACGCATGTCGCGGACGTACGTGGTCACGGGTTCGGCGTCGGGGGTCGGGGCGTCCACCGCCGCGCTGCTGCGCGACCGGGGAGACCGGGTGATCGGTGTCGACCTGCGCGACGCCGAGGTCGAGGCCGACCTGAGCGTCCCCGACGGCCGGGCGCAGGCCGCCGACCGCGTCATGACGCTCGCCGACGGGCGCGTCGACGCCGTGATCGCGTGCGCGGGCATCGCCGCCCCGGTGCCGAAGACCGTCGCGGTGAACTTCTTCGGCGTCGCACGGCTCCTCACCGCGCTGCTCCCGGCGCTCGAACGGTCGGACGCGCCGCGCGCCGCCGTCGTGTCGTCGATGGCGACCCTGCAGCCGGTGTCCGACGAGCTCGTCGCGGCGTGCCTCGCGGACGACGAGGACACGGCGCTGCGCGTCGCCGCGGCGCTCGCGGACGAGGGGCCCGAGGTCGGCTACCTCAGCTACCCGTCGTCCAAGCGGGCGCTCTCGCGGTGGGTGCGGCGCGAGAGCGTCACCCCCGCGTGGGCGGGCCGCGGGATCCCGCTCAACGCCGTCGCCCCGGGGACGGTGCTCACGCCCATGACGACCGCGCTGCTCGCGACCCCGGAGTCCGCCGCGATGGTCGACGCCGCCGTCCCGATGCCCCTGCACGGGCACCAGTCCCCCGAGTCGGTCGCGAGCCTGCTGCTGTGGCTCACCGACCCGGTGAACACCCACGTCACCGGGCAGACGATCTACGACGACGGCGGCGCCGACGCCGTGCTGCGCGGGGACGACGTGTGGACGGGGACGACGCCTACGCCAGCCGGGTGAGCCCGCGCTTGAGTCCCCGGATCGCCTGACCGATGCGGTGCTCGTTCTCGATGAGCGCGAACCGCACGAACTCGTCGCCGCCGGGGCCGAACCCGACGCCCGGGGACACCGCGACGTCGCACTCCTCGACGAGGTGCGTCGCGAACTCGATCGAGCCCATGTCGCGGTACGGCTCGGGGATGCGGGCCCACGCGAACATCGTCCCGCCGGGCTTGTGGATGTCCCAGCCGATGCGCTGCAGGCCGTCGTACAGCGCGTCGCGGCGCGACGCGTAGACGGACGAGATCTCCTGCGGGAACTCCGTCGCCTCGTTGAGCGTGACGGTCGCGGCGATCTGGATGGGCTGGAACGTGCCGTAGTCGAGGTAGCTCTTGAGCTTCGCGAGCGCCCCGACGACGTCGCGGCGGCCCACGAGGAACGCGACGCGCCAGCCCGCCATGGAGAACGACTTCGTCATGGAGTACAGCTCGACCGCGACCTCGCGCGCGCCCTCGCACTCCATGATCGACGGCGGCTCGAACCCGTCGAACGTCATGTCGGCGTACGCGAGGTCGTGCACGAGCACGACGTCCTTGTCCCGCGCCCAGTCGACGAGGCGCTGGAGGTCCTCCTTGGTCGCCACCGTCGTCGTCGGGTTGTGCGGGAACGACAGCACGACGACGCGCGGCTTGGGCCAGCCGAGCTCCCACGCCTCGATGATGCGGTCGATGTAGCCCGCGGCGTCGGTCCCGTCGCCGATGGGGACCTGGCGCGCGTCGGCGCCCGCGAAGTAGGGGCCCCAGATGTGGATGGGATAGCTCGGGGTGGGGACGAGCGCGACGTCGCCCGGCTGCAGCAGCACCCACATGAGGTGGCTGAAGCCCTCCTTGGCACCGATGGTCGAGATGATCTCGGTGTCCGGGTCGAGGCTCACGCCGAACCGGCGCTGGTACAGGCCCGCGACGGCCTCGCGGAGCTTGGGGATGCCGCGCGACGCGGAGTAGCGGTGGTTGCGCGAGTTCTGCGCGGCCTCGGCGAGCTTGTCGACGGCGACCTGCGGGCTGGGCAGGTCCGGGTTGCCGAATCCGAGGTCGACGACGTCGCGGCCCGCTCGGCGTGCCTCGATCTTGAGCCCGTCGATGATGGTGAAGACGTAGGGCGGCAGACCGGGGATCCGGCGGAACTCCATCGCAGTGCTCCAGCTCTGTGCGGCGCTCCCGGGCGCGGGGTGCGCGCGGGTCGCGGGTCTCGCAGGGTACGCCTGCTGCCGGACGCCGCGCGTCCCGTCTCGTCGCGACGGCGCGCGCCGGCTCCTCGGGGGAGCGGCTCAGCCGTCCCAGCCGAGGTTGCGCGCCATGCGCTCGAGCGTCGCGACCGTCTGCGCGTACTCCGCGCGGCTGATGCCGTCAGCGACCCGCTCGCGCGAGACCGACACCGCGTCGAGCAGGTCGTGGTAGGCGTGGTTGCCCGCGACGGTCACGGACAGGCTGCCCGAGCCGTCGCGCGCGACCCAGCCGCGGCGGACGAGGTCGTCGATCTCCGCCGTCACGGCGCTCGCCCCGTGCCCGGGCCCGGGCGCCGCCCCCGTGAAGGGCGAGAGGACGCCGTCGACGCTCGTCTCCTCGCTCACGCCGTCCCGGATGGTGTTGAGCACCTGCCAGTGCCGGCGCGTGAGCCCGGAGTGCTGGAACACGTCGTCGAAGCTCTCGTCGATGAGCCGGTCGACGAGCTTGAGCCAGTACCCGATCGGGCGCTCCGGCGGACCGGACGGTGTCGACTCCTGGTCGCTCACGGGAGACCTCCGTGCTCGTCGTCGGCGGGTCCGTCCACTGTCGCACCGCGACCTCCCACCCGCCACGTCACGCGACGCTCAGTCCTCCCGCGCGCCGAGCACACCCTCCGGGTCGCGTGCGACGGCGCGCAGGAGGATCCGCCACATGCCGTCGACCCGGTCCGTGAGGTCGTCCAGGTGCGTGAGGTGGGTCGACACCGTCTGCACCCCGTCGAACCAGGCGACGACGTGCCACGCGGCCTCGTCGACGTCGACGCCCTCGACGAGCTCGCCGTCGGCGGCCGCCTGGGCGAGGTACGTCCGCGCCAGGTCGATCCAGCCGACGAACGGGACGGGGAGGTCCGCGTCGATGTTCTCGGCCTCGAGCCGCAGCCGGGAGGCCGCGCGGAACACGGCGCTCTCCCGGTAGACGGTCGCTACCTGGCGCGACGCGTCGACGAGCGCGGCCAGGCCCCGGATCCCTCGTTCCTCGTGCGCCGCGCGCAGCGGGACCCACTGCTCGGCGACGTCCTCGGAGATCGCGCGGGCGAGCTCCGCCTTGGAGCTGAAGTGGAAGAAGATCGTGCCCTTGGTGAGGCCGAGCGCCGCGGAGAGGTCGTTCAACGACGTCGCGGCGTAGCCCTTCGCGGCGAAGTGCGCCGCGGCGACCTCGAGGATCCTCCGGCGGGTCGCCGCCTTCTGCTCGCTGCGGGTCGTCGGGGGCACGGCACCTCTTCACGTCGTCCTGGATCGCTCCCCCTGCGTCAGGGTACGAGATGACGTGGCCGCGCGCGTCACGCGCCGATCGAGGTCGTCAAGCCGCCCGCGCGGATCCCGTCGAGGTCGATGCGACGGTCGCACGCCGAGGCCACCTGCTCGGAGTGGGTCGCGATGACGACGGTCGCGCCGCCCTCGGCGAACGACCGGAGCGACGACACGACCATCTCGGCGTTGTCGTGGTCGAGGGCGCCGGTGGGCTCGTCGGCGAGCACGACGGACGGGTCCTTGACGACCAGCCGTGCGAGCGCGACCCGCTGCTGCTCCCCGCCGCTGAGCTGGTACACCGGCTCCCCGCCGCGACCGGCGAGCCCGACCTGCTCGAGCGCAGCCTCGAACGTCGTCCGCCGGCTCGCCCTGCGTCCGCGGGCGGCGATGGCGAGGTTCTCGTCGACGGACGCGTTGTCGACCAGTGCGTAGTTCTGGAAGAGGTACCCCAGCGCGTCCCGGCGGAAGTGCCGGGTACGACGGCGCCCGAGCCTGGTCAGGTCGGTGCCGTCCACGACGATCCGTCCCGCGGTCACGGGCTCGAGCAGACCGATGCAGTTGAGGAGCGTCGACTTGCCCGACCCGCTGCGGCCCGTGAGCGCCACCATGCTCCCGGGCTCCACGGTGAACGAGAGGCCCTCCCACAGGGTGCGGCGGCCGAAGGCCTTGCTGAGCTCGTCGACCACGAGGGTCGTCGGTCCGGTCATGGTCAGGCCTCCGAGGATCGGGTGCGGACGAAGCGGCGGCCGAGGACCGCGAGCGCGCCGACGAGCGCGGCCAGGCTCACCGCGACGACGGCGGCGAGGAGCACCGGCTGCCAGGGGCCGAGGACGACGAGCGCCTGCGAGGTCGTCGGGTCCGCCCCGGGGCGGACGGTCGCGGTGAGCCCCGCCACCGTGGTCCACACCGACCACGTCACGACGGCCAGCGCCAGCGCGAGCTCGGCCCCCAGCAGGCCGCGGTGCGTGCGGACGAAGCCCCACCCGCTGATGTGCCGGGCGAAGATCGACTGGGCGTTCTTGCGCGTCGAGACCTGCGCGACCGCGACGGAGGTGCCGAGCAGCACCGCGAGCGCGGCGACGGCGTTGAACACCTGGAGGCGGGTGTCGTTCACGAGCGCCGCGTGCTCCTGCGCCGCGGCGAGCGCGACCGGCTGGTACGCCATCGCGATCTCCTGCGCACCCACCGAGGCCAGCCCGTCACGCGCCGTCGCGGCGTCGGTGAGGACGAGCCCCCGTCTCGTCCCCAGCGAGGTGAGGTCGTCGGGCACGAAGACCCCGGACCCCCCGTTCACGACGACCCCGAGGGCGTCGCGCAGCAGGGCCGGCTCGTTCGGACGGGTGGCGGCCCCGTACGTGAACAGCTCCTGTCCCGGCGCGAGCACACGGGTGCGGACCTCCACGTCCTGGGCGCCCCGCGAGAACCCGTCGAGCCAGGACCGCACGTCGTCGACGATCGAGGCGGCCGCGTCCTCGTAGCGGCTCGGGACCAGGACCGTCACCACGTCCTCGGGAAGCTCGACGACCCGTTCGCCGTCCGCGTCACGCACGTCCTGCTGCGCGAGGTAGGCGTTGTTGACCAGAAGGGAGTCGCGCCGCCCCGGCAGCCCCCGCCCCCAGGAGACCTCGCCCTGACCCGCGAGGACGACGTCGCCGTCACCCTCCGCCGCCAGCAACCACTCGCCCGCGGGGACGGCGAGCGCGTCGAACTCCTCCTGGGAGAGGTTTGGCGAGAAGAGGACGTGGACCCCGTCCCCCGCGGTCGCCCAGCGTTCGCTCGCCTCGACCTGCCCGGCGAGCTGGACCGCGGCGACGCTCGACGCGACGACGGCCGCGATCGTGACGACGAGGGCGGGGACGCGCACGAGGTACACCGCGACGCCTGTCGCGAGCGCCGGCAGCCTGCCCTTGAGCGCCTCGAGGACGGGCCGCTCGCCCGCGAGCGCGAGCGCGAGCGCGTGCGTGACGAGCGCGAGGAGCACGAAGGCGGCGGTCAGGACTCCCGCCGCGGCGGCAAACGTACGCCACTGCGCCCCGCCGTTGTACAGGGCGAGCAGCCCGGCGTCCACGAGCGCGACGGTGCCGAGCGTGACGGCCAGCGCCGGGAACGACCGGCTCAGGTCGCGGCCGAGGATCAGGGCCGGCGGCACGCCGTGCAGCCGCTGGACCGCGTAGCCGCGGACGTTCGTCAGCACGCTCGTGGCCACGACCACGACCACGAGCAGCGCGGCGACGAGCGCGCTGAGCGCCAGCGGCTGCGTCACGAGCCACCCCAGGATCTGCGGGGGCGCGTAGTAGGTCCGGGTCTCGACGACGTACCCCTGCTCGCGCAGAGCCTCCGCGAGGAACGGCGTCGCGGCGTGGTCGCCGAACGTGAAGTAGTGCCCGCGCGGGTCCACGTCCGCGCGCTCCGCCAGGGGGTGCACGGCCGTGCGCACGTCCTGGCTGAACGCCGGGTACCCGTCCTCGAGCCACGAGCCCGAGGCGAGCCCGGGGTTGCCGACCGTGAGATACAGGTGCCGGGACCGGGCCGGGTCGTGCAGGTCCTCGACGAAGCGCACGACGTTCACGCGCCGCTGCGCGGCGACCTGCTCGATCGTCTCGACCACGTGGGCGCTCGACGACGTCGGCGCCTCCCCGCTCACGACGAGGATGTCGGTGGCACCGAGCGGCCCCAGGTCGTCCATCGCGCGCAGGAACAGGAACGCCGCGAGCGACGCGTACACCGCCAGGATCGCGTACGCGAGCCGGATCCCTCGACTCCTCACCCCATGCGCTCCTCAGCTCGTGCCGTGCTCGGGCAGCCGTCCGGTCCCGGCCCCGACGCGTGCGCGACCGGGACCGGGACCGGGTTCGTTCGCCGCAGCGCTCAGCAGTGGCGCCAGTACGCCTTGTCGATGCGGAACGGGTTGCTGTCCCACGCGCTGGCGGTCGACCAGCTCCCGCCGCCACGGCACAGCGAGCGCACGAGGCCCGAGTCACCCGTCACGCTCGATCCGTGCACGCGCGACGAGTGGTAGTAGTCCGACCAGTTGTAGCTCGCGGCGAGGCTCGTGACGCCGTAGTCCCAGGTCCCGCCGCCGGCCGAGACCCGCGTCGCGTACGCGGCGGTCGCACCGGCCGCGACGAGCCCGAGGCTCAGCGTCGCGCCGACGAGCGCCCTGCGGACGCGGCCCTGCCTCGGGCGACGCGCCCTCGTGTGCTCGATCTCGTGCGCGCCGCGCCGGACGTCGCTCGTCATGACTGACATGTCTCTCCTCTCGTCATCGTGAGGTGAGGCTGCTGCCCCCCACGGAGACCTTATTGATCGGTCGGTCGGTCAGTCAACTCTCCCGGCCGCCACCCCGCCGTCTCTCGTCTCCGCCGTGGCAGAGTGGGCGTATGAGCGAGAGCACCTCCGCACCGCGCCGCGCGCTGATCGTCGTCGACGTCCAGCCCACGTTCTGCGAGGGCGGCGAGCTGGGGGTCGAGGGCGGGAACGCCGTCGCGCAGCGCATCGCCGACCACGCGCGCGACCACCGCGACGCCTACGACCTCGTCGTCACGACCCAGGACTGGCACGTGGACCCGGGCGAGCACTGGAGCCCGGAGCCGGACTTCGTCGACACGTGGCCCCCGCACGGGATCGCGGGCACGCCGAACGCCGAGCTCCACCCCGCGCTGGCCGACCTCGCGCCCGACGCCGGGGTCAAGAAGGGCGAGTACCAGGCCGCCTACTCCGGGTTCGAGGGGGTCGACGTCGGCGGCCGGCCGCTCGCGGACGTCCTGCGCGACGCGGGGATCGAGGCCGTCGACGTCGTCGGCATCGCCGAGTCGCACTGCGTGCGCGCGACGGCGCTCGACGCCCACGCGCTCGGCCTCGCCACCCGGGTCCTCACCGACCTCACCGTGCCGGTCACGCCCGAGCTGGGCGCCGCGGCGCGCGAGGAGCTCGCGGCGGCCGGGGTCGCGCTCGAGCCGAGCACCGCCGTCGGGCGCTGACGACCCGGCCCGCGCGGTCTCAGCGGCGGCGCGCCTCCAGCGCGGCCGCGTAGAGGTCGCGCTTCGCGACCCCCGCGTCCTGGGCGACGTCCGCGACGACCTCCTTGAGCCGCTCGCCGCCGTCCACGCGCGCCAGCACGCCCGGGACGAGCTCGGCGAGCGGGACCGGCCCGCGCGGCGGCGCGCCCCCCACCACGACGCAGATCTCCCCCCGGAGCTGCTCCTCGGCGGCGCGCTCCGCGAGCTCGGCGAGGGGCCCGCGCAGCACCTCCTCGTAGGTCTTGGTGAGCTCGCGCGCGACGGCGGCCGGCCGGTCTGCGCCGAACGCCTCGGCCATCGCGGCGAGCGTCTCCGCCACGCGGTGCGGCGCCTCGAAGAACACGAGCGTGCGCGGCTCGTCGACGAGCGCCGCGAGCGTGCGCGTGCGGTCGCCCGCCTTGCGCGGCAGGAACCCCTCGAAGCAGAAGCGGTCCGTCGGGAGCCCGGAGAGCGCGAGCGCCGTGAGCACCGCGCTCGGCCCGGGCGCCGTGGTCACGGGGACCCCGCGCTCGACCGCGCGCGCGACGACGCGGAAGCCGGGGTCGGACACGCTCGGCATCCCCGCGTCCGAGACGACGAGGACCGTCCCGCCGCCGTCGACGACGTCGAGCAGGTCGTCCGCGCGGTCGGTCTCGTTGTGCTCGTGGAGACTGAGGACACGACCGCCGACCTGCACGCCCAGCCGGCCCGCGAGCGCGTGCAGGCGGCGTGTGTCCTCGGCCGCGACGACGTCGGCCTCCGCGAGCAGGCGCCGCAGGCGCGGGCTCGCGTCCTCCGCGTTGCCGATGGGGGTGCCGCCGAGCACCAGGTGCCCGGCCTCCCGCGGGGTCGTGGGCCGGTCGGCGTCGGGCACGTCGGTCGAGGAGGACATGGCTCCCAGGGTTCCACACCCGTGTGCCCCTACGATGGCCAGCGTGTCCCAGCCGCCCGCCGACGCGCACCCCGGGCCCCGTCCCGCGTCCGACGCTCCCGACGACCGCTCGGACGACACCGGGACCCGGCCGCCGCCCGACGCCGAGGCGTCCGACCCGTCGGACGACCCGGCCGCCGAGTCGCCGGGCGCGTCACCGGGCGAGTCGCCGGGTGAGCGGGCCGACGAGGCCGCGGGCGTCGCGCACGACGCCGCGTCCGACCTGACGCACCGCGAGCGGCTCCTGCTCGCGCTGCTCGGGCCGCGCCGTCTGGCCCTCGGAGCGACCGCGCACGACCGGCTGTGGGGGTGGCTCGGGGTCGCGATCGTCGCCGCCGTCGCCGCGGTGCTGCGGCTGTGGAACCTCGGCCGCCCCGGCACGCTCGTGTTCGACGAGACGTACTACGTCAAGCAGGCGTGGACGCTGCTCCAGGTCGGGTACGAGGCCGACTGGCCCGAGGAGCCCAACCCGGCGTTCGAGGCCGGGGACGTGAACTCGTTCCTCCCGACCGCCGACTACGTGGTCCACCCCCCGCTCGGCAAGTGGATGATCGCGCTCGGGATGAGGTTCTTCGGCGGGGCGGAGAACCCGTGGTCGTGGCGGATCGCGTCGGCGGTCGTCGGGGTGGTCGCCGTCGTGCTCGTGGCGCGGATCGCGCGGCGGCTGTTCGCCTCGACGGCGATGGGGATCGTCGCGGGCGCGCTCATGGCGGTGGACGGCGAGGCGATCGTGCACTCCCGCACGGGTCTGCTCGACAACATGCTCATGATCTGGGTGCTCGTCGCCTTCGGGTGCCTGCTGCTCGACCGCGAGCAAGCCCGACGGCGGCTCGCCGACCGCTGCGGCGCGATCCTCGACGCCGGCGGACGGATCGGACGCTACGGGCCCGGCCTCGGGTGGCGGTGGTGGCGCTTCGCGGCGGCCGTCGCGCTGGGTCTCGCGTGCGGGGTCAAGTGGTCGGGGCTGTACTTCCTCGCGGTCTTCGCCGTCGTGTCGGTGCTGTGGGACGCGACGGCGCGGCGCGCGGCGGGCATCGGGCGCTGGTGGGAGGACGCGCTCGTGCGCGACGCGATCCCCGCCGCGCTGGTCATGCTCCCGACCGCGGCGCTCGCCTACCTCGGCGCGTGGACGTCGTGGTTCCGCACCCCCGGGGCGTACATGCGCCAGTGGGCGCTCGAGCACCCCGGCGAGGGTGTCCCGTGGCTCCCGCCCGCGCTGCGGTCGCTGTGGGAGTACCACCTCAAGATGTGGGACTTCCACAACGGGCTCACGTCCGAGCACACGTACGAGGCCCACCCGCTCGGGTGGATCGTCCAGTGGCGCCCCACGTCGTTCTACTGGCGCTCCTACGACCCCGGCGAGGCGGGGTGCGAGGTCGAGCGGTGCGCCCGGGCGATCACGTCGCTCGGCAACCCCGTGATCTGGTGGACGGCGGCGCTCGCGATCCTCGTCGCGCTCTGGGCGCTCGTCCGCCTCAAGGACTGGCGGGCGCTCGCCGTCCTCAGCGGGATCGTCGCCGGGTGGGCTCCGTGGTTCCTCTACGCCGAGCGGACCATCTTCACGTTCTACTCGATCGTGTTCACCCCGTGGGTCGTGCTCACGCTCGTGTACGCGATGACGCTCGCGCTCGAACGCACCGAGCACCGCCCGGTCGCGCGGGCGCGCGTGCGGGTGGGGCTCACGGTCCTGCTCACGACGATCGGCGCCGTCAGCGTGTTCTTCTACCCGATCTGGACGGCGTGGCAGGTGCCGTACTGGTTCTGGCGCCTGCACATGTGGCTGCCCACCTGGATCTGACGCGTCACCAGTCGACCTGCGCCGACTCGTGGAAGGCGATCCCCGCGCGGCGCCAGGCGTGCGCCTCGCGGGCGACGCGGCGACGGAAGCCGTCCCAGTCCTTGCGTTCCGGCGCGGTCCAGCCCACCTCCGCGACGGCGCTCAGGCGCGGCAGGAGCATGGCGAACAGCGCGTCGAGCGTCGGGATGCGCTCGGTCCACACCGCAGCCTCGACGCCCTCGATCGTGTCGGCCGGCAGACCGGGCACGACCTCCTCGGGCTCCCAGTCGTAGGAGTCGCGCACCTCGACGAGGCCGGCCCAGTCCTGACCCAGCGCGGGATCGAAGTCCGCCGTGTACCGCATGTCGAGATAGACGCGGTTCGCCGGCGACAGGAGGATGCGCGCCCCGGCCTTCGCGGCGTCGACCAGGTACGTGAGGTCCATGGGGTGCGTGTCCCAGTACTGCACGAGCGTGCCCGGGCGCAGCGGCGCCTTGGCCGCCTCCTGCCACGCGACCGGCTTCTTGCCGGCGTCGAGGATCAGACGCTCGCACAGCTCGACGAACCGCGCGTACTCCGCGGGCTCCATCTTCAGCACCTCGTCGCCGCCGAGGTGCACGTGCTCGCCGTCGGTCGCGTGCGCCAGGTCGGTGAACACGTCGCGCAGGAACGGCTCGGTCGCGGGCAGGTCGAACGTGAGGCGCGAGAAGCCGACCTCGATGCCGGCGTACGCCTCCGTCGCGACGCCGTCGGGCATGAGGTCGCCGTACACGTGCGTCGCCGCGTTGATGTGGCCGGGGACGTCGATCTCCGGCACGACGCGCACGAAGCGCTCCGCCGCGTGGTCCTGCAGCGTCCGGAAGTCCGCGAGGGACAGGTGCCCGCCCTTCCCGCCGGACGTGTCGCTCCCCGAGGAGAGCTTGGCGAGCTCGGGCCGGGACGGCGACTCGATGCGCCAGCCCTGGTCGTCCGTGAGGTGCAGGTGGAGCACGTTGAGCTTGTACGCCGCGGCGACGTCGATCACGGCGCGCAGCGCGTCGAGGCCGAAGAACGTCCGCGCGACGTCGACGGACAGGCCGCGCCAGGGGTAGCGCGGCGCGTCGTGCACGACGACGTGCGGCACCCGCGCAGGCACGTCGCCCGGGCCGGGGGTCTCGACGAGCTGCCGGAGCGTCTGCACCGCGTGGAACAGGCCGGCCGGCTCGGCCGCGGTCGCGGTCACGCCGCCGTCGTCGACGACGAGGCTGTACCGCTCCGGGCTCGTCGAGCCCGCGGGACCCGCCTCCGCGTCGATCCGGAGCACGACGGCGGTGGGGGCCGCGGGGCCCGTCACCGCACCCGCCGCGGCCGACGGGCCGGTGCCGCCGGACGCCGGGTCCTCGTGCGTCGCGACGACGCCGTCGAGTCCGCTCAGGAGCGTGGCGGTCAGGTCCCCGAGCCAGGGCGCGGTCCGCTCGACGCCGAGCGTGTGGACCTCCAGCGCGGAGACGGGGACGTGGCCCGCGCCGGGCTCGACCTGCAGGGGCTGGGGGATGATCGAGACCATCGGGTACCTCGTCGTCTGGGGCTGGGATCGAATCGATTCGGCTTTTGCGAGCACCACACCCTAACCCGGGCCTCCTGCCCCGACCAACCGCCTCGGGGCGCACCTCGGGTCAGCGCGAGGGAGCGACGTAGCGCGGGCTCGGGTCGAGCGAGAGCACGCCCTCGACGTCGCGCGCCGGGTCGGAGGACCCGGTGGTCCACCCGCCGACCAGCCCCTGCGGCAGGCCGTCGAGCAGCACGCCCCAGTCGCGGACGCGCGCGCCGTAGCCGTCGCCGGAGGTGGACTGCAGCACGACCGCCGTCTCGCCGGACCCGAGGTCGAGGCCGGCCGCGTCGCGGATGGCGTCCGCGTCCGAGCGCTGCAGCACGACGAGCTTCTGCGGGAGCCCCGCCGTGCGCACGACCTCCCCCACCGCGTCGATCGCCGCGCCCAGCTCGGTCGCGTCGACCGTGCCGGTCGGCACGCCCCCGCCGGCGCGACGGGCGTCGACGTCGAGGGCGACCCCCACGGTCGGGCGTGCGAGGACGTCCGCGTACTCGGCCACCTGCTCGTCGAAGGTCGCGCGCCCCGGCTCGAACCGCAGGACGACGAGCACCCCCGCCGTCGCGGCGGCGTCCACGAGCGGCAGCAGCTCGTCCGCCGGGAGCTCCGTCGAGTAGTCCCGGTCCGTCCCCGCGCTCGACGACGCCCGGGTCGCGGGGACCTCGAGCACCGGGACCACGACGTCGCCCGGGGCCGCCTCGGCGTACGAGGCCGCCGCGTCCTGTGCGCGCGAGACGGCGTCGGACACCGCCCGGTCCCCCACCGCCACGAGCCCCGAGGTCACCGCGTCCGCCTCGACCGCCACGTACCGCACCCCGTCGGCGAGCACGAGCTGCGACCCGCTCGGGAGCAGGATGCCCGCCTCGGCCGTGCGCAGCCGCCACGCCAGGTCGTCCGCGGACCCGAAGCTCGCCCCGATGCCCACGACGGCGAGCGCCTTCGCCGCCGCGAGCGCGTCGACGACCTCCGCCGAGGACCGCGGGTCACCCTGCGGCACCTCGAGCGGCACCGCCCCGGCCGCGCGCGCCGTCGCGATCGCCGCGGACTGCGGGCCGCCCGCGGCGTCGAGGCTCCCCGGCTCGGTGAGCGCGAGGACCTCCGTGAGCGTCTCCGGCTCGCCGCGCTCGGGGAGCGCGTCGCGGACGTCGTCGAGGTCGTGCTGGTCGAGCGACCCGTCCGCACCGAGCGCGCCCACGTCGAGCAGGACGCGCTCGACGCCCTCGACGTCGCCCAGCGTCGCGCGCTCGGGGACCTCGCCCGCGTCGTCCTGCCCCGGGGGCGCGTCCGCCTCGCCGACCTCGACGACGGCGACCGTGCCGAGCCGGGCGAGCTCCGTGCGCAGCCCGCCGTCGGAGATGGCACCACCGACCAGGAGCACGGGCGCCGCGAGCTCGACCGCGGCGGCGGCCGCCGTGGCCCGCGCGGCCTCGTCGTCGGCGACGGCGAGGACGACCACGGGGGCGGACGTGAAGAAGGCCTGGCTGCTCGTCAGCGCGAGCTCCGCCGGGTCGACCGAGTCGAGCACGAGCACGCCGTCGCTCGGCTCCGCCGCGCGTGCGACGAGCCCGGTCTCGGCCGCGGACGGCCCGTCGGCCTTCGCGCTCTCCGCGGCACAGCCGCCGAGCGCCGTGACGGCACCGAGGCTGAGGACGACGGGGAGGGCGACAGGGACGAATCGGACCTTCCGAGAGTTCACGCCCCCATCATCGCGCATGCCCCACGCCCCGCCGACACACGGATGTGTGGGACTCGTGACGGTCGGCCCGTCGGGTGGACGGCGGACGAACCGGCGACCCGTGTTCGGGACGCGCCGCGGGTGCGCGGGACGCCGAGCGGCCTCGACCGGCATACTGGCCGGGCCCGAACCCATCGCCGAGGAGATCGCATGTCGACCCCCGACCAGCCCGACCAGAACCCGCAGCCCGGCGGGACGCCGTCCGGACCGCCCGCGTACGGCGCGCCGCAGCCCGGCCAGCCCCAGCAGCCGCCGCAGGCCCCGCAGTACGGCGCCCCGCAGGCACCCCAGTACGGCGCGCCGCAGGCACCGCAGTACAACGCTCCGCAGGGCGGCACCCCCGGGTACTCCGCCCCGGCCCAGGACCCCGGCAAGACGATGGGCATCGTCGGCCTCGTGCTGTCGTTCCTCGGCTGCCTGTCGATCGTGGGCCTGATCCTCAGCATCGTCGCCTTCAACAAGTCGAAGAAGGCCGGCTACAAGAACGGCGTCGCCCTCGCGGGCATCATCGTCGGCGCCGTCATGCTGGTGATCTCGATCGTCGTCGGCATCATCATCGGCGTCACCACCTCCGCGGTCCTCGAGAAGTGCGCCGAGCTCGGTCCGGGCACGCACTTCGAGGACGGCGTCACGTACACCTGCGGCTGACGTTCACGCTGTTCGGAGGGCCCTGTCTGCTCTCCCTGCACGACGAAGGCCCCCGCCGTCCGGCGGGGGCCTTCGTCGTCCGTCAGGCGGCGTCGACGTCGACGGCGCAGCGGAACCCGAGGTGCGTCGTCGCGCTGTCGTCCGACTGCGGCGACCGGGCAGCCGGCCGGTACCGGCGGCAGTACTCGGGCGCGCACAGGTGGGATCCGCCCTTGGTGACGCGCATGACCTGCGGCGACGTCGTCGGCGCCAGGAGGTTCGGCCGTGCCCCGGCGTCCGGCCCGCGCATGCCGGGGACGACGTGGCGCGGCGCGAACGTGTCGACCGTCCACTCCCACGTGTTGCCGATCAGGTCGAGCAGCCCGTACGCGTTCGGCTCGTACGACCCGACCGGTGACGTCCCGCCCCAGCCCTCGTTGAGATAGGGGAAACGGCCGAGCCACGTGTTCGCCATCGGCCGCCCTCCCGGCGCGAGCTCGTCGCCCCACGCGTACTCGGCCCCCTCCATCCCGCCGCGAGCGGCCCGCTCCCACTCGGCCTCCGTCGGCAGACGGCGCCCCGCCCACGCCGCGTAGGCCGACGCGTCCTCGAACGCGACGAGCACGACCGGGTGGTCCGGACGGTCGGCGACGTCGGACCCCGGCCCCTGCGGCGAGCGCCACGACGCCCCGGGCTGCCACCGCCACCACTGCCGCCAGTCGCGCAGGTCCACCGGGCCCGCCGTCGGGGTGAACACGAGACCCCCGGGCACGAGGTCCGCCGGGTCCGCTCCCGGGAAGTCGGCCGGGTCGAGCGGGCGCTCCGCGACCGTGACGTACCCCGTGTCCGCGACGAACGCCGCGTACTGCGCGTTCGTCACCGCGTGCCGCTCCAGCAGGAACGGCTCGACCGCGCGGTCGTGCGCCGGCCCCTCCTCGGGGTAGTGCCGGTCGGAACCCATGCGGAACGTCCCACCAGGGACGGGGACGAGCTCGGTGAGGGTCACGCGGCCAGCATAGGGTCGCGCCCCCGTGCCGGTGGGACGCCGTACGTCGCGCGCGGCGACACCTCCCGGCTTCGCCTCGCTGCCCGACGACCTCCCGCCCGGGCGGCTCGTGCTCGCCGACGCGGGCGACGGGCACCGCCCGAGGTCCACGGCACGCCGTCTCCCCGACAACGTCTGGCAGGGCGCCCACGACACGTTCGACGAGTACGCACACGCGCTCGTCGGCACCCACGCCTGGTCGTTCTGGTGGGGCTGAGACGGTCCTGAGCAGCAGAAAGGGCCGCTGACGGTGTCAGCGGCCCTTCCGAGGGTGGAGCTAGGGGGATTCGAACCCCCGACCTTCTCCTGGCGGGTCACAAGCCCGGGGACTCCCGAAGTCCGTTGCTACCGTCGCGCGCCAATGCCGCTTCGACCACCAGAAACGGCGGAACCGCAACGATCACCGGATTGCGAGAACCAGGTTCGCACCGACCGCCGACCGGGGTCAAACACCGGCAACCATCTTGCGCCCATGCGCGTAGTTCGCGTGGATCCGAACGCTTCGCGTGGAACTCGCGTGGAACGGACCGACGACGTCATCCGATTGGCCGGAATCTTTCGGCTAGGCTTCACCGACGGTGCGCGCGGACCGGAAGGTACCCAAGGTCACCGATCTGAAATGCCTCTGCTGCATCGAGGGGCACGCCTGGGGTGAGCGGCGCTCCAACGAAGCCCAGCAACTCACGGCCGCCGAGCCTCAGCGAGCTCAAGAATACGTCCCATCGACCGACGATGTCGCGCCCTCGGTTTGCCGACGCGGAAGCACTAGATGTACCCGGACAGGAAGTTGGTTACAACTAGGGCTGCGCCTTCTCGGCCGAGGTCAGCCCTGACCCGATCCCCCCTGACGCCGTACTGGGCCAAGTACCAGCAGATCTTCAGCGCGGGCCATCTCGCGGCTGCCGACCCGCAGGACCTGAAGGACTTCGCCAACGCGAACTCGGTGCGAACCCTGGGAACATATTGGTCTTCAACATCGCGTGGAACGACATGGGTCACAGAGGTAGGCTCCCCAGAGGTCCGCCGATCCATCGACCACCTGCTACGTGGGCCGCAGAGGACGCCACTCGAACACAGAGCAACACGCTGCTACGCGCCTCGTCAGTGACGGTAACGTTTTCCAGACCTAGGAACACGTCACAGCATCCCACGGCGGGCACAGGACCAGCCTTTCGACACGGCCCCGCCCAGTGACGACCCCAGGGCGCGAGTGAGCGCGTGCATGCGGCCAACTGGTTGCCCTGCAGTGTCCGGTCTAGCTCATTCCTCGGTGGCGGTCACAGTTGCCTTCCGCTCGGCCGAAATTGCGGTATTCTGCCCCGCGGGGGAGCGCCCGAACTTCTCAATGTCGACATGCAACAGTTCGCCGGGTATTGGGCGGCCTCGTTGCGGAGCGGGCCCGGCGCGCGCAGGCAGACCCGCGCTCTGGTCGAGTGGGCCAACAACGACACCGGAACAGTGGGCAGAGAGACCTCGCCAGTTGCACCGCTGATGCCCTAATGTCTGACAGGTGACGACAGACGCCGAGAGTGCTCAGCCACCGACCACGCCGCAGCCCTACACGATGAGGCTCTCGCGACTCACCGTTGACAAGCTCGGTGTCAAACTCTACGACAAGGCCAGCGCGGTTGTAGCCGAATTGATCGCCAACGCCTATGACGCCGACGCCGAGAACGTAACCGTCACCATCCCGCTTGGAACCGCTCTCGCCTCAAAGGCCGGCGACGGACTAGTTGCAGACTCAGGCTACTCGGTCTCGGTGTCCGACGACGGGCATGGCATGACCCCGGATGAGGCCCAGAAGTACTTCCTCTTCGTTGGCGCAGATCGCCGGACACGCAAATCCGATGGAGCGAGGTCGCGCGAGAAGGAGCGCCCAGTCATGGGCCGCAAAGGCATCGGGAAACTCGCACCTTTCGGAATCTGTCGAAAAATCGAGGTAAGATCCGCCGGCGGACCCATGACCGAGGATGGATTCCTCGTCAGCCACTTCATGCTTGATTTCCGCGCTATTGTCACCGACGAAGAGGGCGAGGTTCCGATTGCCGCTGGGGCAGATGACCGCACTTGGTCAACCCATCGCGGGACGACGGTTGTTCTCTCGGACTTTCTACCGAAACGGGTCCCCGATAAAGCCACGTTCACTCGACAGGTCGCGCGGCGATTCGCGCTGGCAAAAGACGACTTCACGATTCATGTTGAAAACAATCGGGACGACCCCAAACTCAGTCAGGGCGAACGCGAGTTCGACATCCCCAAGTTCCAGGTCGACGTGAACGAATCCACAAGAATCGATCTAGATGACCGACCCGTACCGTTCGGCGACAAGTTCTTGCCCGTCGAGGGATGGCTTGCATTCGGCAAGACCGCGATTAGAGATGAAGAGGAAGCGGGAGTCAGGATCTATGCGCGAGGAAAGATTGTAGCGACCACTCGCGACTTCGAGCAGCCCGCCGGGTTCACGGGCGAGTTCACCATGCGGTCCTATCTCGTCGGCGAGGTACATGCCGAGTGGCTCGATAACGATGACGACGAGGACCTCGTCCGGACCGACAGACAAGGAATTCTCTGGGACTCGGATCCTGGGGAAGCACTTAGAACTTGGGGGGCGTCACTCGTCAAGGAGATTGCCAAGAACTCCGCTGGCCCGCGCCGTAAATCAAAGGTTGCGACGTTCCTTAGCAACTCGCGCCTGGAATCGCGCGCAACCGAGCGCTATGGCGACAACAAGGCCGTCGTCGACGCCGTTCTCGACTTCGGCAAGAAGATCGGAGGAATGGCGCACGAAGACGAACTGGAGGATCAGGAATATGTCGACGAACTCGTTGATCTCGTCCTCATGGTCGGACCGCATCAGGCCCTGATCCGATCGTTCCAAGCAATATCGAAACTCGATGACAAGTCGATTGACGAACTGGTGCCACTGTTCACCCACACGCGCACTGCGGAACTCGCAAGCTACGCTCAGATTGCACATCAGCGCGTCGAAGCCATCGAGGAACTCAGTTCCGTAATCGACAGTCCGGGCGTAGTTGAAGGCGATCTGCAGAACCTCATCGCCCGTGCGCCATGGCTAATTCGGCCGGACTGGTCCGTTATTAGTGAAAACCAGTCGCTGAAAACGTTTCGGGACCGCTTCACGAGATTCGTGAAGGACGAGTACGACTTCGACGTCGAGATCGCGATCGCCTACGAGACGAAGCGCCCAGATTTCACCGCCGTACATCTCGGTCGACAACTGCACATTGTCGAAATCAAGAAGCCGAAGCACAAGTTCTCAGACGCTGATTACGAACGCCTGCAGAACTACATCATTGCCTTCGACGAATTCTTCGAGAAGCACCAGGAGATTGGGGCATTCTTCCCAGATGGATGGATGATCGACCTAATCGCTGACAGCGTAGGCATCAAGGACCCGACGAAGAAGATCGCGTACAAGGCGGCAACAAAGGAGCGTCAAGTCGTCCAGAAGTCCTGGTATGACTTCATCGCGACGGCGCGAAATGCGCATGCTGAATTCCTGGACGTCCACGATCAGGCACGAGGAGCCACAAGCGCCGATGCCGGCACCGATCACTCCTAGGGCGATGCCACCGAATGGGCCAAGTCTCCGATTGAGATCGCACGGGAGCGGGCTTGAGAGAGGAGGGCTTCAGCCTTCGAGATGCGCGGATCATCTGCTGGTATTAAATGCGCATCGCCGCGACCCTCAAGAATCGTTCGAATTGCAGTTCCATGCATTCGCGTGAATCGCGGAGGCACCGCCTCCCCAATCATCTCACGGACGCTGGTGTGTCCGAGTTGACGGAGCGCATCACCCCATTCGAAGTCTGATGGCAGCGTTTGAATGTGAGCGCACTCGTAGGGGCTCAGCAGCCTGTTTTCTGAGGGGTGTATCGTCTTGTCACTTCCGACGCGGCCGCTCGCCGTTGTTATAGTGGATGCCGGGGCGTCGGCTTTCATTCGCGTATAACTACTTGTGCGGAACCCCTTGATCAGGCGCCAGGTTCCGTCCTCGTTCTGTACTACAGGGCGCAGCAACGGCGCCCCACACTCGCCGCAAATCGCGGCCTCTGGATCAAGTGTCAGGCTTGAACATGATGAGCACTGTGCATTCACCCAGGCGCTTGCTCCCGAGGCCTTCGGAATTGAAGCTACCATCCGGTAACGCCGATCGTCCCACACCGGCACAAAATGCATTTCATTGTCGGGGTCTGTGGCGCTAGTCTTGTTTGCCGCATCCAGCGACTTGGCGCCAAGAAGGTCGAGCGCCTCCGTAATCGTGACTTGCTTCTTTCCACGATCGGGTGCGTGCGTTGGTTCGGGAAACGGTGCCCACTCAGCCCGACTCTGCATTCCAGATTCGTCTCGCCGAATCAAGGTTATGAATGCCCTTTTCCTTGTCTGAGGAACGCCCCAGTCTGCAAGGTCGGCCACCATGGCAAATACATCATAGTCGTCGGAGAGGGCCTCGATGAGCAGCAGTGCGGCACTTATCGGGCCGCCAGTTTCTGGGTGTGGCACTACACGCGTCAGGAATGCTGGGACGTTCTCGACCACGATCGCACGCGGCTTCAGTTCCCTGGCCACGGACTCAATAACGGTTACAAGGAGATTTCGTGGATCCTTCATGCCAGCTTCAAGGTCGTCGTGCCGACCAAGCCCGCCGCGAGCGCTACTCATCCCCTGGCAAGGGGGGCAGGCAGCGAGCAGGTCGGGTCGTCTATCGCCATCGCTCGTTCGCCATTGCTGAACGACGTCCATCCAGGTTTCTCGAAGGTCGCCCTCGACCCCAACAGAACCTGGGTGGTTGGCGAGCGCGACTCTCATTCGACTGGGGTTGAGTTCCGCCATGACGCGGAAATCAAATCCCGCCTGCCGGTAGCCGACGTCGCCAGCGCCGCAGTTTGAGAACAGACTCAGTGCTCTGAGCGGCTGGTCACCGTCTGCGTGCATGTCGGGTGCGGCAGCACTCAGTCTCGCGGTCATGAGGAAGAGCGTAGTCACAGGCTGCGACACCCGACGCCACCAGTGGACATGGCGCGTCCCGTCTTGGGAATCGCGGGCGGGACGTCATCGGTGGCCACGTCGCCTCTGACGGCGGTCTGCGAGGCGTCGGACGGCGCAGGCCTCAGGAGGGCGAGTTGGGGTGCGGGCTCTCCCCTGGTCTGATGGAGCCGCACAGAGGCAAGACACACCAACTCTGGCTGCATATTGCCGTTGTCTAGTGCTACGGGACGTGCTCGCGCGCCGTGACCACTGTCCCGTGTTCCCGTTGTGATGAGTTGCATGGTTCGCCTGCGGCCCGCGCCGAGGAGGTCGAGCGCAGCGAGTCCACGGTGATCGTGTCCGCGCCGTGGCGGCTAGTGAGCGCCCGGACTGCGGGGTCATGCCGCGGCCGGGCCCGATGCCTACGGACGCTACTCACCGTCGAAGGACTCAGACACCGACCCGACCAGATCGTCAACGGACCGGACAACCTACCTGCTCGCGATCAGGGGCGACGAAGGCACCCCGCTGTCGAAGACGAATTTGCGATGCCAGTCCAGGTAGTTCATCGCCACCGGTACAGACATCGCGGTGAGCGGCACGCTCCGGCGAAGGCGTGCCGGCCCGAAAGTAGGCCACCGCAGCGGCGTTCGAATCGACGGCGTTCTGCAGGCGCTGGCCCAACCGCACAGTCAGGGTCGACGGCGTCGCATCGACGGTCATGAGCCCTGCGTCGAAGGCTGCGTCGTGTGGCGGGCACGCGGCGATGCCGTTGGCGACATCGAGGCGCTCGGACCCGACTGAGTCCTTCCACGGTTTGATATGTCCAGCGCGAAGAAGGGTCGGCCGCGCACCGTCACCGAGCGTGAAGCCGCAGAAGAGACAGGCGTGATGACAGTTGTGAAGCACTCCGTTCGCGAAGCGGCTCTGCGCCATACGGAGGTACTGCAGGAGGAGCTTCTCCGTCACTCCCACGGGTTGATCAGGAGTCCGCGCAAGCCACGCGGGGATCTCCTTCTCCATGACCGCCTCGACCGAAGCGCAGTCCAGTTCGTCCTGGCCCAGGAGGTGCAGGTCGCCGCCGCCCTCGATGTTCAGGAAGTCTGGAAGTTCAAGCGGGCCGATGCCCTGGACGCGGGCACCCGCGAGCACCAGCCGGTAGATCTCGCTCATGAGCGCTTGATCGACGGCCAGGGCGAGGCCGACCTCGAGGTCGTACTTCGCACCCCGCGGTCGCCGTCCATCAAGGTTGTTCATCTTCGCGACGATGCTGCTCACTGGGCGCCGAAAGAGTTGCGCCAGTTCTGGTGCAGGCGCGCCGGCTTTTGTGCATCGTCGAACTCCCGAGGCGGGAGTACTCGACGATGTGCATGGCCGCAGCGCACATGAGCGTCTCGAAAGGCAGGAACGTGGCCTGGCGCTGCCCATTGACCGACGGCACTCGAGTCAAGATCTGACGCCACTGCGCGGCCGCCTGGTCGACCGTGACCTCTAGGTAGTCGGCGACACCCATGAGTCCATCCTCACCGACGCTGTCCACCGGTGCGCGGCCGCTGGCTCGACGCGACACCACTGGTAGTCCGACCGAAAGCGGTCACCTCACGACCTCCCGGAACCCAGAAGGGGAGCCGCTACACGGCCTGGGCGGCGGATCAGGTTGAACGTAGAGTCCGTGAGCGGAGCGTCGTTGACGACCGTGAGAGTTGCTCTTCCTCGGATCGCGCTGATGCGTGGTGCGTCCCATTGCTCCAGTGGGTGAAGAAGCGCAAGACGCTTCGCTCCGTTGCCGGAGACCACGACGAGGACGTCATCGAGTTCCTCGACCGTGAACCCGAAGTCACGAGCAACGGCTCGCGCTGCGCGAAGGTCGCGCGCTCGGTGCCTTGCCGGCTCAAGCGCGTGGCCCTCCAAGAGGTCGAGCATGTCGATGGCGAGGCGCCAGTCGAGGAGCGGGTGCCAGCGGCTGTTTGAGTAGTCGCGGAGGCAGCGGTAGCAGGAGGAGTCGCAGGGGACTCCGGAGTTGTGCGTCTCCAGGTCATTAGCCAGCTCACGTGCCTTGAGCAGGAGAGTCTCGAACTGGTCGCCAAGTCGGCGCGCGTATCCGGCGCCGTTCGCAAGGCTGTCCGCCATGAACAGCTCGGCGGAAACGGTAGTGCCGTCACTGAGCGAGTTGATGCCGACCTCGATCTCGTCCGAGCCGACATCGAGCCATCGCACCGCGGCCGACTGGAGCAGGTAACCGAGCGAGGCCCATGCCGCCCTGCCGACGGGCTCGCGCGGGTCGATCCGGAGCCCGGCTGGCAGCTCGGAGAGTCCCACGGTCAGGACGTCTGTTCGGCGCCGGGCCGCGAGCGCGACCGGTTCCGGAGCAGCGGTCGGGTCTCCCTGACCCCAGAAGGACGCGGCTCTTGCGCGGTCTCGGTCTGTGAGGAAGGTCGTATCGATGAGTCCCGCCTCTGGCACGACTCGCCCATCGGGCAGCTTGTTGGAGGCGGGCGCGAACCGGTACATGCGGCCGTCGTTGTCGTTGACGACGACCACCTCTGCGTTCGCCGAGCGAAGTGCGGCATTCTTGACCGCCGGGAGCAGCTCGGCGTCGTTGACCGAGAGGCGGGGCTGCCCAGCTCGCGCTGTCGGCTCCGAGAGCTGCTCGTACTTCCTGTGTCGGAAGCTCGTCCTGTACCCGATCGGATGAGCGAGCTCGATGACTGCGTATTCGGGATTTTGCGCACCGCAGACAGGGCATGCCTCGGTCGTACCGTCGCTGACGGACACACATGCCTTGCAGAGACCAGCACTTCGCCGCTCCCCGAGGGGCTCGGCGCCTTGAGCCCACGAACCGTCGACCCGCTGGTAGAAGTCGACGACGCCGACAGCTGTGTGGATGGCCTTGTCCTTCACGAGCTCGGAACCGGGCGCGAACTCCGAGACCGCGATGGAACTGTCGCGATCCAGCGTGGATGCGTCCTTCCTCGGCGCTGGGCGGCGCGTGTGGAGCGTCTTGACCTGGGTGGGGAATCCGAACATCGGCAGAAGTCCAGCCTCTGCGAGTGCCTGCGAAAGCTCACTGTTCCGGTTCGACTCGGCGACACGCGTGATATCGCCGACGAGGTCACTGGTCACGTACGCAACGAGCCGCTCCCGCTCAACTGCCGACAGATGTGTGTAGCGCAACAGGCTGGCTGCGGCGTCGGCTATCTCCTGACGGTGTGCGCCGATCCATCCATCGATTTCGTTCCGAAGTGCGTGGTTCTCGAGCCAGCCGTCGCGCGAGCCGAACTGTCCGTGAACGGACCGGCCGGGTTCGAAGTCTTCGACAGTGCTGACGGCGTCGAAGGCGTGGGTGAGGATGTCCGCGACGAGTGCTCGGCGAGCGATCGGAGCGCTCGACGTGTCGAGGAAGGGCTGAGGCGGCTGGTCGCCCGTGATTGCCTCGGGGTGAGCGAAGTAGTACTCGTCGTGGCTCCGGGCGCCTCGGCAGACGGTCAAGGCGAGCGCGAGGTGTTCAGAGCGGCGTCCCGCCCGGCCCACGCGCTGCTGGTAATTGAATCGCTGGGGCGGCATGTTCGCCATGACGACCCCCTTCAGCGCGCCGATGTCGACACCCGCCTCCATCGTGGTCGTCACAGAGAGCACGTCGACCTGATCGGCCAGGGGCACCTCCGACTCGTCCAAGAAGACCTTCTGGAAACGCGCCTGGCGGGCCTGAGCGTCGAGCAGGTCCGTTTGTCCGGACAGCTCCTCGCAGTGGAGACGCGATAGTCCGCCGGCCTCGGTCGCGAGCCAGCGGTAGTAGTCGTCCACGACGCCTGCGACCAGTGGCTCGCTCGCGAGTTCGCCGCCGCAGGAGACACAGCAACCGGCACTCGCGTGGAGATGCCGAGTCCGGCAGGCCTTGCAACGCCAGACCTCGGCGTCGGCTACGTGACGCAGGCGGACCTGTTCGGGCTTGAGCAGGAAGCCCGAGGGCACGCCCACCTTGAGGCGTGCGCCGACGAGGTCGAGCAGGGCGTCGCCGTCGCCGTCGCCATGCCTCTGGGCAATCTTCGTGGCGTACTCGCGAACGTCTCCGGGCCAGTTCGTCTTGGCATCGGTGATGACAGACGTGATGCGCCGGCGTCGCAGCATGAGCCGCAGGAACGACGATACGAACTCGTCCGCTACGCCCTCGGGAAGGGCCGCAAGGGTGATCGGCTCGGCGGGAACCGCGTAGGCCAGGCCGAGCGACTCAACGTCACGGTCGCCGCCTGCGAACGCTGTTCGGACGATCTGCCGGCTCAACTCCTCACGGATGCCTCCGAGGAGCATCTTTGCGGGGGCGTCGAGCGCGGCTTCGTCCGCACGCGGCGGAGTCACGTTCCACTTGAAGCAGTCCGTCCAAGGCCGCCCACCGTCGGCACCGGGGCTGCCGGTGCTCTGGAGGAGTGCGTCCGGCCCAGCAGGGTTGACACCGAGCCCGAGCAGGCGAGGCTCGATAGCACCGGCGAGGTCAACCAGTGTCGGAGCCCCTCGGAGGTGCTGCTCGACGCGCTCGATGGACGCGACATCGCCAGCATCGAGGGGGATTCCGTATGTGCGCTTCATCAGCGCCGTGACGCCTTGAGGATCCCTTCCCTGAAGGTCGGCGAGCGCTGATGCCGCTTCGGGCGAGTCGTCCTCCTTCGCGATCGCGGCCTCGATGAGCTCGAGCCGCTGGCTTCCGCCAGTCAGCTCGTCGAGAACGAGCGCCCTGACGAGGTCGAGATAGTGCGCGAGCTCGAGGTTGGCCGCGACGCGGGCTGCTCCCTGCCTGCTGTCGGAGAAGACAACGAGACTCGAGTCGAGCAGGCGCCTGATCGCGCCCGTGAGAACCTGGTTCGCGCGATCGAAACCAACACCTTGCGTCCGGATCGGTGAGCGCGACCGTTCACGGCTTTCCGGTCCCAGGTGCTTGAGCCAGTCCAACTCTCGGTCGTCACCGCACGACGGGCACCGCGTAGGGAAACCGGGCATGCGGTCGGCCGCGTCGGCTACCCCGTCAGTGATGACCCGGAACCGCAGGCCGGTCTTCGTCCCGAGCGCGCTGATTTTCCCAGTGCCCGGGCTGAGGTTAACCTGCGTGAAGTCCATCTTGAACCTCGGTCGCGCGGGATCGGAGTCGAGCTGCTTGCCGAGTCGGCTCCAGTCGCCGGCGACCGACTTCCTGTCCGTCGGCCAGTAGACGCGGTAGTTCGCGGCGTTGCGCTCGTTCTTGGGTCGGTCCGGGAGCGATTCCAGGTCGGTTGCGGATGCAAGAAGATACTCCTTCTTCCCCTCCTTCACGGCGAAGCCGCCCAGCATCGACTCACCACAGGACTCGCAGTACAGCAGCTCGAGGACCCGAGAGCCGCACTCGCACGTGAACCGAGGTGCTGCGTAGATCTTTCCGATCCGGCGCTCGGCCGACCGGTACTCCGCGGCGACGGCGGTGCAGTCGGGGTCGGAGCATGCCCAGAGGCCCTGAATGGTACGGAACATGAGATGGGCGCGAAGTCGCGCCGCCGGGTTCTTCTCTGCGCCGAGTCGCTGGATGATCCGGTCGAACGCGAGCGCGGCGCTCTCTGCACCGACCGACGGGAAGAGCTTCTGAGCGAGGACATCTACCGCTCGCGGGCGGAACTCACCGTCCACGGTCATGGCCGACTCGATCGCCTGGCGGACTGTCTCTCCGGTGGGCCCTGCAGCAGTCGCCCACGTGTCAGCCAGCAGGGTCGCGGCGAACTCGTCGAGGTCAGTCTTCGAGTGGGTGCGCTCAGGCTCCTTGATGAAGGCGAAGCTGTCGCGCGGACGCGCGAAGAACTCAGAGAGGAATGCTCGGCCAGGTACGTCATCGCCGATCGACGCTGACGTCGCGATCACCGAGAGCTGCTTGGGCCGTGTGTCGAGCCCGAGGCGCCTGAAAAGTCGGCGCAGGAGGAGGGCGACCTCGGTACCGGCGGTCCCACGGTACATGTGCAGCTCGTCGACGACGAGCGTGAACACATTGTCGGCTGACGCCTCGATCCACTGACGGGTCTTCTCGAAGATCGATGCCTCGTCGTCACGACCAAGAGCGATCGAGAGCATCGAGTAGTTGGTGATCAGGATGTCGGGTGGCGTCTCCTGCATGTCCCACCTGGAGCGCATCTCTCCACCGGTGAGGGACGGCAGGAAGTAGCGGGCATCCTTTTCCACCTCTCCTCGGCTCAGCCGCTCGAGGAGGGAGGTGTGCCGCGCGTCGGCTTGGCGGAGGATCTCGCGCAGCCGGTCGACTCGTTCTGGCTTCGCCGCGACTCTTGTGCCAGCAACCGGTGTCCGGCCGGTGTAGCGCCCGAAGAAGAACGGCTCGCCATGTGTCTCACGCGCGTACCACTCTTGGGCGGCATCCGAGTCCAGAGCCTGGCGGAGCCGGACGAGCTGGTCCTCCACCAAGGCGTTCATCGGGTAGAGCACAAGGCTCCGGACGGCTGCCGGGCGACCGCTTCGGTTCTCGCGCTGTGGCTGGAACGGACCCTTAGCAGCCCACCACGTCGAGTCGGTCCGAGAACGCTCGGACCAGGAGGTCGACTCCTTGACCAGTCGCGCGATCACCGGCAGAAGGAACGACTCCGTCTTGCCCGACCCAGTCCCAGTGCCGACCACGACATCGCGCCCAGAGAGGGAGGCGACGAGGGCTTCCGCCTGATGCTTGTACGGGTGAGCGTGCGGCAGGAGCCCCGAACGGATGAGGTCGGTCGCCTTCGGCACCTCCGCCTTCTCGAGGACTTCTGCCAGTGTCTCGGTCGACGGCTCGTAGGACGGGATCAGTTCGACGTACGGGGTGGTCAGCGCAACGCCGTCGCGGCGCAGCAGCGCCTCCCGCTCGGCGCTGATCGCTTGATCGCGCAGGTTGTAGGCGGTGTTGTAGAACCGCAGGAACGTCTCGCGCAGCGACGCATACGCGCCATCGACCGTCAAAGGTCTGTCGGTCATGCGCACTCTCCATCTGTTGAGTCCTGAAGGTCCTGGTCCAGCAGTTCGGCGACTCGGCTCGCTGCCGTGGGCCCGACGTTCTCGTACACGTAGTACTGGTCTGCTTGACTGCCTAGCGGGCGCCTCGTCGGCTGGAGGCCCGTGCGCAGCACCAGGGAGCGCTTGATGAGATGTGGCAGGTCGAGCGCAACCGGAGTAAAGAGCAGCCGCTTGCCCTGGTTGTGCTTGAGGTGAGTCCGTCGGTTCTCACGCGCCTCGTCCATCCACTTGCCCGTGGTGACGTCGGGCAGCAAGACCAGGTCGCTCATCAGCGTCGGGCGCCACGCGTGGACTCGCGTCCCGAAGGTGGTCCGGTACTGGTACAGCCCCGGTGCGGCATCGTTGCTCGCGTCACGCCACGAGTAGGACGTCCGCAGGCCGTGATCGCGTCGCCACACACTGAACCGACTGGACGGCGAGACCGTGAGCAAGGTGCCGTTCTGCACGATTTGGTCCGGTGTCGGGAGTGCGTCGAGCAAGCCGTCGGAGGGCTTTACGTCGCACGCCTCGATGCCCAGCGCCTCCAGACCCTCCACGATCTGCTCCATTGCACCCGGCTGTGGTGCCAGGTAGAGCGTCGTCGGGCCGAGGGGCCTGTGCGTTCGCGGGTCGGTCTGAGTTCGGCGGAACGGAAGGAAGAGCTGTGCCGCGCGGGCGACCGCCTCGTCGTCGTCCGCCGACGAGAAGAGCCGCTTCAGTGCGCCGATCGGGCGGGCACCGGTCAACAGACAGATGCCGTCTGCACTGGGGAGCCCGACGAGGGCGGCGGGCGCTACGTGCACCGCCTGGTTCGTGAAGTCACGCTCGATGTGACCGAGGACGCGAAGTCGCTCCAGGGCCAAGCGCCACTCGGCTGCGAGGTCGGGCCAGCCGGTGTCATGGCAGATCCACTCCCACGTGCTGGCGAACCTCTTCGCACTGGACTTCGTTTCCTTCAGCGTCGAGAGCCACATCAGCGCGACGTCGTACGGGTTCGTACGTTCGTATCCCCGCGGGCTCCGCGCGACATCGAGCCGTGCATCAACAGTGACCACGGGCGCGAGCTTGGGGCGGGCGGCCCCGGTGCCCCTTGGCAGCCCATCAGCGAGCGCTCGCGTCAGCACCTCGCTGCGACGCTTCTCCGCCGGGGCACCCTTCCATGTCCACTCCCGTCCGACGAGACTCGCAAGGAGATCCTGACGCTGCTGGAACCGCGAGTTGGCGAACGGCTGGGTCGCTCCGCGCTCCACGCGGCTCCTGAGCGGTTCACCATCCAGCAACGGCAACGACCGAGGGATCTCCACGGCGTGGATGAGCCCCCTCGACGAGACGCTCAAGAAGAACGCAGGGCGCACAATCGCATAGGTGGACTCGAACTGCTGCGCGACGACGCGCCGATGCGTCCCGCGCACAGCCCTCCGTACATCCAGGTTCCAAGTCTCTATGCCAGCACGCTCCAACCAGCGCTCGCGGCGGAGCGACGTGAGTTCGAACAACCCACCCTCGTCGTCGAGCACGAGCGCGGTGTAGTTCTCGCGCACCTCCGCGACGATCGTCGGTGCGGAGTCATGCCCACCGCGGAGCACCGCTCCCGCAAGTATTACCGAAGACGCATCCCGCTCCTTGCGGTTGGTAGCAACCGGAACGTCGGATATCTCCCAGCCGAAGCCGGATGCGACGGCGCGACGCCGCGACGGCGCGACGGTCTCGTAGCTGATGCGCTCGCCAGACACTGTGTCGACGACCAGATGCGCTCCGCTACGGAGGCGATAGGCAGAGAGTTCATGCCCGTCGGACGTGCCATCGATCTGGATGCTCTGGTCGAGCGTCGCCGGGTGCTGCTCGGGCATAAGGAGCTGGGGCTCGTAGCCGACGATGTACCGTGCCTGGGCCAGCCGCAGGCCACCGCGCAGTTCCATGCCGATCGGTGTCGGGGGTGTGATCACACCCAGCCCAAGCTCCTGAAGCGCCGGGCCGACCTCGCGCGCGGAGACATCGTGAAACCAGGACCAGCCAGCGGCCGGACCGGGTTCAGCAGCACTGCCGACAACGCCGAGCTCGCCTGCGACCGCCGCGACGTGCTGGTCGGCGACGAGAACGTCGTAGTGGGTCGCGGACGCGTTCCCGCGCACCTCGATCATCCCCTCGAGCAGCGGCTCGTCGCGGAACGCATACGCCTGCGCAGGGGTCATGCGTAGCGTGAGCCCAGGTCGCAGCGGGACCTTCGTTCCGCCGGTGAGAAGCGTGGACGAGTTCGACGGCGTGCGAACGAGGCGATAGGACTCGTCCGGCCCGATGGTCTCCGGCCCGTCTCCCAGGTCGACAGGGGCGTCGGTGACGCGATCGTCGACCTCGATCGCGAGCCCGAGGTAGTCCTCGTCGGGCTCGTAGAAGAGAAGCCCCTGAACGGAGCGACCGATTGCGGTGCGCGAGAGTTCTCGACCTTCAGCGAAGCGCTGGACTTCGTCGTCGAGGACGTCCGCAAGGATCTCCCGTGCCTCCGGGCTGTCGAACCGCGCACGGAAATGCCGCACACGGTCGCCGCCTCGGTACGTGAGCCACGCCCAGAAGTCGCTTAGTCGCCTCTGGCGGTCAACATCGGTGACCTGCGCGGCGCGTACCGTGCTCAGGTAGTCATCGATGAGGTACCGGTCCCGAAGTCGAACGAGCCCTTGGCTCCTCGCCCATCCCTGATTGGTGTAGTGCGGCGAGGGGGCGGCGCTTGGGAGCCCGAGGTACGCGCCAGCGCCATCGAGCCACTCGTTCCAGATCCTCCAGATTCCGGGCACGTGGAGGTCGTAGTCCGGCGGCATCCCGCCATCAATGGGCAGCCCGAGCAACTCGTTCTGGCGGGGATAGACGCTCGAGACGTGCCCCAGCGGCATCTCGGTGACAGCCAAGACCGTCATAGCGAGCGCCGCGATGATCGGCGGATCGCCGAGCCAGCCGCTCGCCTTCCACCGGCGAGCATCCAGGTACGCGCGCTCGAACGGCTGGCGACCACACGCATCCCGGAACGCCCGCGAGAAGTCCTCCACGGCCGCACCGGCGTCGAGACCCGCGACTGTCGCTAGCGTCTCGCGGTCGACGTAGAGGTAGAGGCGGCGCTGCGGTCTCGCGTCAGCCTTGAGGCGGTCCAGCAATGCCCTATTCCAAGCGTGCAGGTCCACTGAGCAGGTACTCCTTTGTTCCTGCTGCAACGTACCCCGAGGCTCCGACACGACCCACGGTGGCGTCGGGTGAAATGGCGCCGCAGTTCAGTTCGGTTCGTGCTGACGGCGTGCTCGCACCGAGCGCTCCACCGCCCTCGGCGCATGGCGTCGGCCGCATGGAGTTCCGCCGATCGCACCGGCGTCCGCCGTGTGCTGTTCCTGACCCGTGACGCGTTCAAGTCGTGCGGCGCCACGCCTCATCCGTCGGCCTTCCGAGCCGCTCGATGGTCGAGTGCAGGTTCGGCGGCTCCCGGGCGCGCGAGCAGAGCCAGGACGCGCACGGCCGCCGCCGACGCTGGCTCGTGCTCCCAGATGCGCACGACCGTCCAGCCCAGCTCGGCGAGCATGCGGTCCGTGTCCCGGTCTCTCGTGCGGTTCGCCGTGATCTTGGCCTTCCACCACTCGCTGTTGGCTCGCGGGCTTGTGCCGTGCTCGGGGCAGCCGTGCCAGAAGCAGCCGTCGACGAAGACGGCAACCTTGGCTCGGGTGAACGCGACATCGATCGTTCGGCGGCGCTGACCTGGCACCGGGAACGCGACGCGATACCGCAGCCCTCTAGAGAAGAGTTCGCGGCGCAAGGCCAGCTCAGGCGCCGTGTCTCGCCTCCGCGCCGCGCTCATCCTCAGCGACACCTCAGCGGACGACGCGCCCGGGTGCGCCGGGACATGTTGCGGCCGCGCCCGCCCGGCATCCATCAGAACCCCCCCTCACCCGTCTGCCTCGACCGCGAACACCCGATCTGTCGGACCTGGCCCATGCATGAACTGTGACGAGTGTCGAGGCAAGCGCGGCGCGACGTACCGCCACGGTCAGGTCTGTGGAACTGCCAGGATCGCCGAAGCACTCGATTCGCACCACGACCCGTGCTGCCCCTGGAAGGTCGCGTTCAGTCCGCAGCGCCGAGCACGCCAGCCGTAGCGTCAGGCTCGTCGGCGAGAACGGCCTTGATGAGCCTCTGTCCAGCGGGCGTGTGCTTGAGCAGATCCTTGTCGCGGCGGACGTGTTCGCGCAAGACGTGCCGGACGACGCCGACGTTCACACCGTTGCCCATCTGCTTGTACGTCGCGGCAGCACGCTGATCTCCGAAGTCGAACCACTCCGGCAGACCCTGCAAGCGCGCGGTCTCGCGCGGCGACAGGCGACGCTCCAACGGGCCGACGATCGACGTCTGCGTGATCGCAACGAGTGCAGGTAGGTACGTCGGGCGCTTCGCCCTGATGCCGGACGGACGGAAGTGCATCACCGTGTCCCACAGGCGTGGTGCGTCCTGAGCCTGCCACTCCAGCTTGCGACGTGACGCCGGGAACAGATCCGTGTACACACCCCACCGGTAGGCCCACGCCACGATCTCGGCGAAGTGCCGTTCGAAGAAGTCGTAGTTACGGCGGAGGTGCGACTGCTTCCAAGCGGGCAACGTCTCGTCGATCGTAGGGCGTGTCACCGAGGCAGGGACGAAGCCCTCGGGCATGTCGGTTCGAGCGACGTAGCGCTTACGGTCACCGACCACCTCACGCTCCGGCGCTTGGAAGCCTCTGATCACGACGAGGCGCGAGAGCTCTCGGAAGTCGGTCCACGAGTCTGCCCAGTACGGGAACCCTTCGAGCGGCCTTCCTGTCGCGCGGCGGATCGTCGACTCGAGGTCGTCCCACGCATCGATCCACAGCGTCTCCGTCTCGGTGAGGCGGAGGTCGACGTTGCTCGGCTCGGGGTCGCCCTCACGGATGATCCCACTCGTGAGGAGATCCCAGCCGGACTTGCGGTCGCCGGGCTGGAAGAGTTCCTTTCCGCCCTTCTTGGTCGGGAACCGGTCATTCATCGTGGCGACGGGCTCGGGCCCGACGGCCTCGGCGTCGATCTCACCGGTCTCCGTGCGCGGGATCCTCTCGTCGCGGAGGTGCTCGGGAATCAATGTCGCAGTGATGAACACTCGTTCGCGGACCTGGGGAGTGCCCCCCATCCACGCCGGGAGCAGGTGGGGCGAGAAGATCGCCGGCGCGCCCGAGACCTCGTAGCCGAAGAACCGCAGGGTCTCGATAATGGTCAGCCACTCGTGGCGGTGACGCGGCCCTACGAGGTTGCGAACGTTCTCAAGGATCAGGACCGTTGGTTCTCGCTCCTCGATGATCCTCGCGATGTTCCAGAACAGAGTGCCACGGGTCTCCGCCATGCCGTGCTGGGCACCCGACTTGGAGAACGGCTGGCAGGGGAACCCGCCCGTCAGGACGTCGATCGGGCCGTCGTAGCCCCGGAGCGTCACACCTTCATCGTTCGCGTCATCGGTGATGTCACCGAGCGCGGGCTTGTTCCAGTTGCGTTCGTAGACCGCGGCGGCCTCCCTGTCGATCTCGACGGCGTACTCGCACACACCGCCAGTTGCAGCCAGTGCGGCATGGAACCCACCGATGCCTGCAAACAGGTCGACGAAGCTGTACTTCGCGTTGGCCTTGCTCAACTGGTCTCCCACCTCTGAAGCTTGACAGCTCTCCGCGCCTTGTGCAAGTAGGACGCGCCTGACTGCGGAGGAGCTGTAGACAACCTAGCTCCCGACACCCACACGGCGTGCACACTCGTCCAGAGGACTCGGGCCTGCGGTGCCAGTCCGTCCCCGACTCGTTGCGACGGCGGCCCCTGCGGCGGCGGGCCGTGTCCGAAGATGGCCAAGCACCGCGCACACCTCGCCTGCGAGGCGGGTCTGGTAGGACTTGGCCATGGGTCTCCGCTCCTTCTCCGACGTCCCGAACCGGATCGTGCGGCTGTACCTCCAAGAGGCCGGTCGCCAGTACGACGCAAACCGTGGTCTGCCGCGGTTCGGCTCGATGACTCGTGCACTGATCGCGAGGTTCGAATCCTGCTGCGCGTACTGCGGCGAACCGGGCCTACGCCTTGTCGAGGAGCACCTCGTCCCGATCAACCGAGACGCCGTCGGGCTGCATGCCTGGGGCAACATCGTCCCGGCCTGCAGGCCCCGCAACGACATCAAGGCCGGGAAGCCCTGGTCGACCCATCCCAAACTCGACGCAGCCCGACGCACAGCGATCGCCACCTACGTCGCCGAGTACGCTTACGCGCCGAACGTCACCGAGCTCCGCGCAGTGGTGGAGAAGCTCTACGCCCTCGCCGACAGCCAGACACGGTCTCTGGTGGACTTCGGCCTCGTCGCCTCACGACCGTTCATCACTGGCCTCCACGTCGAAGACGGCTATGTGTCAGACACGTAGGCCGCTGGGCACCTCGGGCAGCGCGCTGGAGAAGATCAGGAAGTTGTCGATGTGCTTCTTCAGGATCTTGACCTTGGGCTCGCGCGCGGCACCGCTGGGTTGCCGGCCTTGGTGATGGTCGCCGAGAACGAGGCCAGCGTTCGCCTCGTTCACTTCGAGCACCTGCATACGGGCGAACCGCACCGACTCCTTGAACCGCCCAGAGTAGGAGAGTGGGCTGTACTCCTTGCCCTGAACGTGCCCGACGGACCGCCGCCACTCGTTCCACTCGATCGTGGCGACGTCGCCGTTGGTCTTCCCGTGGACCGTGTCGTGCTCGTAGATCACGTACCAGAATCGGCCGAACTCCTCGAGGCAGCGGACCAGGTCGTCGCGGTCGTTGCCGATGGCCTCCTGCTTCACGATGTTGGAGGCCTTCAGATCACCGTAGAAGTCGACACGCGGTCCGTCGTGGAAGACCAGGTCGTAGTCGTAGCCCCCGCGCTGCTTCTTCTTCTGGAACTGGACGATGTCAGCAAGCCCCTCTGCTCTCACGAACCTGTCGAAGCGGTACTCGAGGTAGAAGCCAGCCCACTCGTTCTGGAACCTGTCGGGCCAGGCGGCGGCGTGCATCTCCTGAACCGCGTCGAGCGCGCGCAGCCATCGGCCGGTGAAGAAGTCCTGGTTGAACCGCCGGAACACGTCGACGCTCGGGTGAGTGGTGTCTGCGACACCGAGGAGGTAGTCGGCGAACAGCTCAGCCCGGACGCTGGTCAGACGATTCCCGTTGCGATCGACGCGCTCGAACAGCCCGAGCGTCTGTGCCTGGTGAAGGTCGTTGGTCGAGACGTGGGCCGCAGAGTTGTTGGCAGCGCGCTGGATGTACGTCCGCGGGTCGAAGTCGACAAAGACGGTGACGGCGCGGTACCGGTAGATGCCGACGAAGCGGGTCACCAGTCCGTCGCGCGTGGCCTGTCGCTCGACCTCAAGCCACGACTTCGGGATCTGGATGCGCTTCTTGTAAGCGGGCCACGGGTACCCGAGGTGCGTCACCTGAGCCTTGAGGATGACCTGGTTGTGGAACCTGACCACGCGGGCACCGCCATACGTCGACGTCGTGGCGCCGGGCAGTGCGGACAGGAGGAGGTCGTTCTTCTCCTTCTCGGTGAGCGTCGTGTCGACGTCTGGAACGAGTTCCCCGTCAGGGCCGATCTGGTCAACGACGATTGATCCCACGCGCGCTCCTGCAAACTTGTTCTCGATGGACTGGGGTTCACCGACCCGACCCGACACGCCAGCGGCGTGGCCCGCCCCAACTCTGGCACAGGGGTACGACACTCTCGCTCGCCGCTCAGACGGACCTTCTCGCAGCACTCGTCTCGCGTTCGCAGTCGAGTGCGACGCCGCACCCCGGGTCCCCGCTAGATCGGGCTTCTCACACGCATTGTCCGTGCGCGCTCGCGTGGAGCGATGGTTCCGCTGATCCTCCGTCGAGGACCTCTAAGAACGCCGAAGGCCGCTGATCAGAACCTTCATCCTGACCAACGGCCTTCGAGGAGTGGAGCTAGGGGGATTCGAACCCCCGACCTTCTCATTGCGAACGAGACGCGCTACCAACTGCGCCATAGCCCCTCAAGCGAGGAACAGACTAGCACCCCGGGGGCGGGGTCTACCAAACCGGCCGTCCCCGGGGGAGCTACTGCCCCGCCGCCCGACGCCGCGCGAGGATCTCGTTGAGGTCGAGACCCAGCGTCTCGGTCGACGGCTTGCGCTCGTCGCCCGCCGCGGGCTCGGGTGCGCCCGACGGCGCGTCCACGACCACGTCCGCCGCGGCGACCGGAGCGGGAGCGGCACCTGCCCGAGCCGGCGAGACGACGTCGTCGTCCGTGAGCGGCGCGGGCTCGCGGCGCGGGGCCGTGGGCTTCATCGTGTACGTCGGCGGGGGCACGGGAACCGGGTCCCACGCACGGCCCGAGGGCACGCGGTCCTCGTCGACGCGCTCGACCTCGTCCGCGACGTCGGTCGCGACGGCCGGAGCCTCGGACGACCCGACGCGCGCAGACGCAGGCTCCTCGGAGCCGGAGTCCTCGGCCGTGGTCGTGCTCGGAGCCGTGACACGCTCGCGCGGCGATGCCCCGAAGGGGCCCTCTGCGGAGAGCGCGGCCGCCGTGGCGTTCGCCCGCGCGAGGTCCTGGGGCGTGACGCGCGGGATCATCTGCGTGCTCACCTGGGAGCCGTGCACGGCGCGGCCGGTGACGCGGGGACGCGCTCCCCGGGGCGCGGGCGGCGCCCCCAGGACGGTCCCGCGCGCGGCACGGGCGGCGGCGCGACGCTCGGCCAGCCACGCGGCGTCGGACCGCTGCGCGGCGAGCACCGCCCGACGGCCCAGCACGAGCACGAGCCCGAGGAACGCCGTCGGGACCACGCCGGCCCACCACGGGAGGTACCCGAGCGCGACGACGGCCCACACCGCGACGCTCGCGAGCAGCAGCACGACCGTGAGCGCGAGACGGCGGCGCGCCGCGGCGGCGCGCCGCTCGAGGAGGGCGAGGCGGGACTGCTCGGACGCCGGCTGACGGCGCGGCGGTGCCCCGCGCGAGGGTGACGCGCTGTCGGTGCTCCCCATGGCGTGCGATCCCTCCTCCTCGTGCGTCCGGCCGTCCGGCCGGTCCTGCGCCCCCGCACCCCCGAGGAGGGTACGACCACCGTCCGCGGACGGCCCCGGGCCGATCGACGCGACGGCCGCGACGCCGTCGAGCCGTGCGTCCCAGCCGCCCGAGCCCCCGCCGCCCGGGCCGGCGACGGCCAGGACGCGCAGGGAACCGGAGAAGCGGTCGTCCGTGCGCGCCTCCAGCAGCTGCTGCCGGTGACGCACCCGGTGCGGGACGTAGAACCCGACCCACAGCAGGAACACCGCGAGCGCGACGATCCCCGAGGCCGATTCCACGTCACGACCGTAGGCGAGGCGTGCGGCCACGGTCCGCACGCGCTCCGGCGTGTCGGTCGGCTCAGATGCTCTCGCGGCGCGTCGCCTGCCACCGCGCGAGGAGCCCGTCCGGGACCTCCTCGCTGGTGATCGCGAACGTGCGGTGGTCGCGCCAGGCCCCCTGGATGTGCAGGTACCGCTCGCGCACGCCCTCGTCGCGCAGGCCCAGCTTCTCCACGACGCGCAGGCTCGGGCCGTTCTCCGGCCGGATGTTGATCTCGATGCGGTGCAGGCCGAGGACCGCGAAGCAGTAGTCCGTCGCCATGGCCACGGACGTCGGGATGACGCCCCGGCCCGCGACGTGCTCGCTCACCCAGTAGCCGATGCTCGCGCCGCACAGCGACCCGTACGTGATCGAGGAGACCGTGAGCTGCCCGACGAGCTCGCCGTCCAGCTCCACGGCGAACGGCAGCGACGAGCCGGCCCGCGCCTGGGCGGACAGCACGCGGACGTACTCGGCGAACGTCGGCGGCCCTCCCCCGGTGTCGGGGCGCGGCGACGTGCCCTCCCAGCGCTCGAGCCAGTCCGCGTTGTGCGCGCGCAGGCGCATCCACGCGTTCGCGTCCCGACGGCGCAGCGGCCGCAGGACGATCGACCCGCCCAGCGTGTCGTCCCGCAGGGTCACGGGCCACGGCTTGGTGACGGTCCAGCCGCGCGTGATCTTGTGCGTCATGCGGCGGTGACCGTCCTCGGAGCTGTCGGCGGGCCCGGGCGGGTGCCCGGTCCTCGGTGCACAGGGTGACACCACCGGGCGCCCGCGCGCCACCGACCGGTGACGGGGGCACCCGGTGGTGCGACCAGGGGATCAGCCGAGCGTGACGACGACCTTCGCCTCGGCGCCCTCCGGCAGCGCGGGGATCGGGCTCGCCGGGTCGTGCTCGACGCCGTCGACCGTCACCGAGCGCACGCCCTTCGACACGTGGTCGGGGTTGCGGACCTCGATGTCGTAGACGGCGCCGCGCCACTCGCGGCGCACCTCGAACCCGTCCCAGTCCTTCGGGATCGAAGGGTCGACCACCAGGCCGTCGAGCGCGAGGCGGACGCCGAGGACGTACTTGGTCACGGCGGTGTACATCCAGCCGGCCGTGCCCGTGAGCCACGGGTTCTGCGCCTTGCCGAACCACTCGTGGTCGCGGCCGTAGAGGAACTGGACGTACGCGTACGGCTCCGCGCCGCGCACCTCGATGTTGTCGTTCTGGTGGTACGGCAGGATCGCGTCGTAGAACTGCACCGCCTCGTCCCCGCGGCCCAGCATCGCCTCCGCGATGATCGGCCACGCGTTGGGGTGGGAGAAGATCGCGGCGTTCTCCTTGATGCCCGGGTACACGCGCGTCACGAAGCCGACCGTGTCGTCGACCTTCGTGAACGCCGGCCAGTTGAGGTGGTTGCCGTACTCGGAGCCGAGCAGCTCGCGCACCGCGTCCATCGATGCCTCGCCGCGCTCCTGGCTCGTGATGCCCGCGATGACGGGCCACGCCTGGTGCTCGAGGAAGATCTTGCCCTCCTCGTTCTCGGCCGAGCCGATCTTCACGCCGTCGCGCGTGTACCCGCGGATCCACCACCGGCCGTCCCAGAGCTGGGCGTCCGCGACCTTGGCGATGCGCTCGCGCTCGGCCGTGAAGCGCGCGACGTCGGCCTCGGCCCGCTCGTCGCCCGCGGCCGCGAGCGGCTCCGCGATCTCGAGGAACGCGCCGATCGCCCACGCGTGCAGGAACGTCACGAGCGACGTCTCGCCGCCGCCGAGGTTGAGGCAGTCGTTCCAGTCCGCGCGCAGACCGAGCGCCACGCCGTTCTGGCCCACCTGCTGCGCGGAGAACTCGAGCGCCCGGACCAGGTGGTCGTACACCGTGGCGGGCGTGCCCTCGGCGAACGGGATCTCCAGGTCGAGGAACGAGCGGTCGCCCGTCTCCTTGACGTACTCGACGACCGACGGCACGAGCCACAGGTGGTCGTCCGAGCACGTGTCCTCGAGCCCGTGGATGAGGTCCTTCGGGTCGACCGTGGGCACGATCGTCGGGGACGGGACGTCGGGCAGCTTCTCGGCGTCGGGGTCGAACGCCTTGGGGTCGAACAGGTGCAGGCCGTAGCCGGCCTCCGTCTGGGCCCGCAGGAGCTCGACGATGCGCTGGCGCGTCTTCGTCGGGTTGGAGTGGATGACGCTCATGACGTCCTGCGCGGTGTCGCGGTACCCGAGACCCGCGCGTCCGCCGACCTCGACGAACGACGCGAAGCGCGACCACACGACGCACGTCTCGGCCTGGAGCAGCGTCCAGGCGTTGATCATCGTGTTCATGCCCTCGTGGGGGGTGCGGATGCGGAGCTTGGCCTGCTTGGCGCGCCAGTAGTCGCGCAGGCGCTCGCGCTCACGGTCCACGGCGGCGACGTCGGAGTACTTCGCCTGGATCGCGCGCCCGGCCGCGTCGCGCGAGCCGTACCCGAGCATGAAGACGAGGCGCTTGGTCTCGCCCGGCGCGAGCGTCACCTTGTGCAGCAGCGCGCCGCAGTGGTTCTGCGTCGTCGCGCTCTGGTTCGAGCCCTCGCCGCGCTCGATCGCGACCGGGTTGGTCTCGGTCCGGTACGGCCCGATGAAGCTGTCGCGCAGCGAGTCGTACGACGACGGCGTCTCGCTCGACGCGAAGTAGTGGTACGTCCAGGGCTCGTAGTAGAAGTCGTACTCGATGATCCCGTCCTCGTACGAGGAGCCGGACGCGTAGAGCGACATCTGCAGGTTCTGGTTGTCGATCGTGATCGTGTGGAAGCTGAACTCCACGTACGACCCCACGGTGAGCTCGCGCACCTCGTCGGTGGTGTTGGTGACCCGCACGTCCCACAGCTCCACGTCGTCGTCGAGCGGGATGAAGACCGTCTGCTCGGCGTCGATGCCCTTGTACTCGGAGCGGAACGTCGTGTAGCTCAGACCGTGCCGCGTGGTCCAGCGGCCCGCGCCCCCCGCGGGGTCGAGCTCCTCGTCGGGACCGACGAACGGCTTGCCGACCGGCTGCCACGACACCGACCAGTAGTCGCCGTCCGCGTCGTCGCGCAGGTACACGTAGTGCCCGGGGCGGTCGAGGGGGACGCCGTTCTGGCGGAAGCGCGAGATGCGCCCGTACTGCGAGCTCTTGAAGTACGAGTACCCGCCGCCGTTGTGCGACAGGACCGTGCACATGTCCCGGGTGCCGAGGTAGTTCGTCCACGAGACGGGGACGTCGGGGCGCTCGACGACGTACTCGTCGTGCGCGGTGTCGAAGTGGCCGTAGCGCATCGTTGCTCTGGTTCCTGTCGTGGGGGTGGGGCTGGGGGCGGGGGGTCGGGCAGGGTGGGGAGGTCCGGCGCCGTCACACGCCGGCGGTGACGAACCCCTGGAGCCACTCGAGGAGCTCGGCGGCCTTCTCGGGAGAGTCCGCCTCGACGAACATGCGCAGGACGGGCTCGGTGCCGGAGAACCGCAGGAGCGCCCAGTTGTCGTTCTCGAGGAGGATCTTGGTGCCGTCGAGGTGGGAGACCGAGACGACGGGGTACGGGCCGACGTGCGTGAGCGGCTCCGCCTCGAGGCGCCGCGGCACCTCGACGCGCATCTCCGGCGTCGCCGGCACGCCCGCCTCGAGCGTGTAGAGGCGACCCGTGATCTCGTAGATCATCGCGCGCAGCTCGGAGATCCGCTTGCCCGTGCGGGCCAGCATCTCGGCCACCAGGGCGCACGCGAAGATGCCGTCCTTGCCGAGGATCCAGCCGCGGATCGTCAGACCGCCCGACGACTCGCCGCCGAGCACGGCGCCGATCTCCTCCATGCCCGCCGTGACGTGCTTGAAGCCGACCTTGACCTCGCGCGACTCCTCGCCGAAGTGGGCCGCGAGGCGGTCGAGCAGGTGCGTCGTCGCGAGGTTGCGCACGACGCCGCCCTTCTCGCCGCGGACCTCGTGCAGGTACCAGTAGAGGAGGAGGAGGAGGTCGTTCGTCGAGATGTACTCGCCGGTCTCGTCGACGATCCCGATGCGGTCGGAGTCGCCGTCGGTGGCCATGCCGAGGTCGTAGCGACCCCCGCCCTGCTGGATCATCGTCACGAGCGTGCTCAGGCGCTGCAGGTCCGGCGCCGGCGCGACGCCGCCGAACAGCGGGTTGTGCGCCGCGTGGATGAACTCCGAGCGCACGCGCATGTCGGACAAGATCGTGCCGAGCGTGAGCTGGCTCGTGCCGTACATCGGGTCGACGACGACCTGCAGGTCGGAGCCGCGCACCGCCTCCACGTCGATGATCTTCTCGATCGCGTCGACGTAGGGGTCGGTGAGCGACCGGTCGACCACGACGCCCGTGCGGCGCGCCACGTCGATGTCGAGCGTGATGACGTCGTCGACGGACAGCGCGTTGGCCTCGTCCTGGTAGCGGTCCGTCTCGTCGTCGAGCGGCAGCGAACCGTCCTGGCGGAACACCTTCATGCCGTTCCACTCGGGCGGGTTGTGGCTCGACGTGACGATGATCCCGTACGCCGCCCCGAGGTAGGGCGCGGCGAACGTCACGAGCGGCGTCGGGACGTCGTCGGGCAGGAGCGTGACCGCGATGTTGTTGCCCGCGAAGACCTCGGCCGCGGCGATGGCCGACTCGCGCGAGAGGAAGCGCCGGTCGCCGCCGATCACGACGCCCTTGCCGTCGAGGCCGCGGCGGATCGTCTCGTTCGCGATCGCCTGGCACAGCCGGCGCACGTTCGCGAGCGTGTACCCCTCGCCGATGACCGCGCGCCAGCCGCCCGTGCCGAACACGATCTTGGTGTCCGTGTTCTTCTTCGGGACGAACAGGCGCTTGAGGACGATGTCCGCCGCCTGCGCGAGCTCGTCCGGCGTGTTGATGCCGCGGACCTCGTCGACGTCGACGATCCGGTACGACGAGATCCGCTTCCCCGCGCCGATGACGCGGCGAGCGAGCTCCGTGAGCCGGTGCTCGCCGTCGGACGCCATGCGCTCGAGCTCGCCGAACAGCAGCCCCGGCGCCGCCACGTAGGCGCCCACGTTGATCTCCGTGCGCGGCTCCGCCACGTCGCCCGCCTCGGACGACTCGAGGATCGCGGTGATCTCGCCCTCGGCGCGCACCACGCGCCCGTAGCCGTCCGGGTCGTCCACGACGGCCGAGAGGAGCGACAGGTCGGCGCCCGTGAGCGTGTGGCGGGTGAGCAGGCCCAGGAGCGACTCCGAGCGCAGCAGGGGCGTGTCCGCGTACGCGACGAGCACCGGCTCGTCGACGCCGAGCCCCAGCACCGACGCGACCGCCCCGCGCGCCGCGAGGACCGCGTCACCCGTGCCGAGCGGCGCCTCCTGCTCCACGTAGACGACGTCCTCGCCGAGCAGCTCGCGCACGGTCGGGTCGTCCGGCGCCACGACGACGACGATGCGGCTCGCGTCCACCACCCGACGGACGTTCGCCACGGCCAGCTCGACGACGGTCGCGCTGCCCAGCGGCTGGGACAGGAGGTCGCGCGACGCGGCGTCGTGCCCCGCGGCGAGCACGACGGCGGCCCTCGCGGTCCGGCTGTGCGCGCCCCCTCGCGGTCGCGGGGTCGTGGCGCTGGGCTTCGCGGGCGTCGTCGCGGTCATGGCGTCCTCACTGGTCGACCTCTGTCGGACAACGACTCATTTGTCAGGAGTCCGAACTACTGGCTCTCCCCGATCATAGGCACCCGAGACCCGTCGAAGGAACCCGATCCGGACCACCAGGGCCGAAGGTCACCCGCGCTGCGTCCGCGAGGAACCCCGAGCCGGGTGACAATAGGGACATGAGTGGCCCGGTCCAGCCGTACCCCCTGCACGGAAGCATCGAAGCCGAGGACGCGAAGGAGATCCTCCGCAAGGCCATCCGCACCAACCGCCAGGCGCGGTCCGAGCGGCTCCGCAAGGAAGCGGCCGCCGCGATCGCCGACGTCGTGGAGACCATCCCCGAGGTCGCCGCCGCCACGTGCGTCGCGACCTACGCCGCCCGCCCCGCGGAGCCCGGCACCACGGAGATGCTCGAACGGCTCTCCGCGCGCGGCGTGCGCGTCCTGCTGCCCGTGCTCGGCGCCGGCCTGCAGCGCGACTGGGCCCTGTACGACGGCCCGGCCGACCTCCAGGTCCGCGCCCCCGGCCGACCCCCCGAACCCGGCACCCCGTCGCTCGGCGCCGAGGCCATCGCCCAGGCGGACGTCGTCGTCGCCCCCGCGCTCGCCGTCGACTCGCGCGGCGTCCGGCTCGGCCAGGGCGGCGGCTGGTACGACCGCGCGCTCGAGCACCTGCGCCCCGGGACCAAGGTCGTCGCCGTCGTCTTCCCCGAGGAGGTCTACGACGCCTCCGACCGCCCGCTCCCGGTCGAGCCCCACGACAAGACCGTCGACGCCGTCGCGACCCCCCTCGGCTGGCGCTGGCTCCCGTAGCCCCGCCGCCCGCGCGGTCGGGCTGACGTGGGTGACCGCTCGGGCTGCCGCTCCGTCGCCACGGGGCGCGCGTGGTGACGAGATGCGAGAAGTGGCCCCTGGTACAGGGCCAGGAGGGGCAACTTCTCGCATCTCAGCAGGGCCATCCGCCATCGGTGGCACGGCGGCGCGCCCGGGCCGAGCATGACCGCCGGACCCGGGCCGCGGGTCGTTCGGTGAGGGGCAGGACGAGCGGTGGGGTCGGACCGTGTGCGCAGGACGTCAGAGGCGCACTCCTCGAACCGCCGCCCAACAGACCGGGGTGACGGTGCGCCAGTCCCAGCACACGGTCCGACCCCACCGCGGACCTGACCCAGCGGGCAGTAGACCCCACCGGACCAGCGGACCCCACCCCGCGGGCACCAGACCCTGCGGGCCGTGAACCGACCCCGGGACTACGGGACGAGGGTGAGCTCGTCCTTGCTCGCGTCGGCGACGGCCTGGGTGGAGAACGGCCAGTCGTAGGTCTCGCCCCGGGCCCAGGTCTTGAGCTGGTCCGCGTAGTGCTGGGACGCGGGGTGGCCGGACGTGCCCGTGACGGTGACCCAGGTGGAGCGGTCGAGGTCGTCGAGGTCGACGACCATCCGCATCGACGGGCCGGCCGTCACGTCGAACGACCCGGACGCCGCGTCCCACGCGGTGGCGTTGACGATCGAGGAGCCGCCGGGCATGCCGACGGGGTCGGGGTTGACCCAGTTGCGGACGGGGCCGGGGATGGACTCGCCGCCGAGGATCGGGTGCTCCAGCGCGAGCACGTGGAGCTTGCCCCATGCCCAGTCGGAGGGCTGCTTGCTCTGCTCGACGGTCAGGTCGAGGCGGGCGGACACGAGCGCTTGGGTGAGGACCTCGTCGCGCGTCTCGACGACGCTCACGGTCTGTCGGTCGTCCCAGAACGGGTCGGTCGGGTTCTCGAGGAGGTTCTGCACGACCGCGAGCCAGCGGCTCCCGCCGTTCGGGCGCGCCGACTCGGGCAGGTCGTCCCAGAAGGTGAGCTGGAGCAGGTTGCGCCAGACGGCGGCGAAGTAGGCGGCCGCGGCGGAGTCGGTGTCGGTCCGGTAGTCCCAGTCGGCGAGGAGCGCCTGGCCCTCGGCGGCGAAGCCGTCGTCGATCTCCTGGTCGAGCAGGAGCGGCACGAGCACCTCGGCGTAGGGGCTGCGGTCGTCGGTCTGGATCTCGTTCATCGTGTCGACGTCGACGGGTCGTCCGGCGGAGATCTCGGCCTCGAGGAGCTGGCGGATGCGCTGCGAGCGGTAGCCGTAGTCCCAGTCGGTGGTGAGGAACGGCGCGACGCCGGCGGGCAGCACGGCCTGGTTGGCGGCGACGACGAACCCCTCGGTCGGGTCGACGACGCGCGGCATCTGCTCGCTCGGGACGTAGCCCTGCCAGTCGTAGCGCTCGTCGGAGCCGTCGCGCGGCCACGTGCCGTCGGAGGGCACCTCGGCGTCGGGCACCGCCTGGCGGACGGGGATCTTCCCGGGTGCCTGGTAGCCGATGTGGCCGTCCGCCGTCGCGAAGACGATGTTCTGCGCGGGCACCTCGAAGAGCGCCGCGGCGGCCTGCATGTCGTCGGCGTCCTGGGCGAGGTTGAACGCGAAGACGGCGTCGGCGGTGCGGCCCGGCTCGAGCGCGGTCCACTGGAGCGAGACGGCGTACTCGCCCAGGCGGGTGTCCAGGGCGGGGGTGTCGACGGCGGACTCGGTCGCGGGGATCGCCTCGGAGACGATCGGCCCGTGGAGCGTCGAGCGGATCTCGAGCTCGACGTCCTCGCCGCCGGCGACGTGCAGCGTCTCGGTCCGGGTCTCGAGCGGCACCCAGTCGTCACCGCGCAGGTAGGTGTCGTCCCGCACGCGCTCGACGAAGAAGTCGGTGACGTCGGCGCCCATGTTCGTCAGGCCCCACGCGAGCTGCGCGTTGTGCCCGATGATGACGCCGGGGAAGCCGGCGAACGAGAAGCCCGCGACGTCGAACCCGCACTGCGGCCCGACCTCGTTGCAGTGCAGCCCGACCTGGGCCCAGATCCCGGGGGCGCCGAGGGCGAGGTGCGGGTCGTTCGCGAGGATCGGCTTTCCGCTGACGGTGTGCTCGCCGGAGACGACCCACGAGTTGGAGCCGGTGCCCTCGCCGCGCCCGACGAGCACGGGGACGGCGTCGAGCGCGCGGTCGGCGGCCTCGAGCGCGCCCCGGAGGTGGTCCGAGCCGTACGCGGCGCGCGCCTCGGGGCCGAGCTCGAGCGCGACCTGCTGGGGGTTGTCGAGCTCGCCGGGGTCGAGGATCGGCGCGTTGACCTCGGACGGGTAGGCGGGGAAGAGCGCGGCGACGCGGGCCGTGTCCTGGAGGGTGCTGAACGACAGCGCGCGCTCGAGCTCGTCGTCGTAGTTGCCGCGCAGGTCCCACGCCATCGCCTTGAGCCAGGCGAGCGAGTCGACGGGGTCCCAGGGCTCGGGCTCGGCGACGTCGACCTGGAGGCCGAGCACGGTGTACTCGATCGCGATCTCGGACGGGCTGCGGTTCTCGAGGTACGCGTTGACGCCCTCGGCGTAGGCCTGGAGGTACGCCTTCGTCTCGGGCGAGACGACGTCCCACTCCTCCTCGGCGACCTGCCGCCAGCCGAAGGTCCGCGTCACGGTGTCGGCGGCGATCGCGTCGGGGTTGTCGCCCACGAGCTCCGCGAGCCGACCCGCGGTGACGTGCCGGCGGTAGTCCATCTCGAAGAAGCGGTCCTGCGCCTGGACGTAGCCCTGGGCGCGGAAGAGGTCCTCGGGGGTGTCGGCGTAGATCTGCGGCACGCCCTGGGCGTCGCGCAGCACCGTGACCTGGGCGTCGAGCCCGGGGAGCTCGACCTGGCCGGAGGTCTGCGGCAGCGGCCGGCGCACGGTGACGACGACGAGCGCGGCCCCCGCGACGAGCGCGAGGACGAGCAGCACGGCCACGCCGATCAGGACACGCCGACGGCCGGACCGACGACGCCGGGGCGGGGCCGCGGTCTCGACGGGGTTCGCGGGGTCGGTACCGGGGACGGCGTCACCGGCGGGGGCCTCGGCGGGTTCGTGCGCAGACACGGATGCGAGACTACCCCGGCCCTGAGCGAGCGCCGCTCCGCGTATGATTAGCACTCGGAAGTTTCGAGTGCCAGGCGGTGTTGACACCGACGACCCGGCCGAGACCGACCCGATCCCGACCTGCCGGTGGCCGCCCCGACGGCCGTCTCGTGAACGAGGAGAACCCGTGCCCACCTACGCGTACACGTGCACCGCCTGCGGTCACGCCTTCGACATCCACCAGTCGTTCAGCGACGACGCCCTGACGGTGTGCCCCGAGTGCTCGGGGCGCCTGCGCAAGGTGTTCTCCTCCGTCGGTGTGACGTTCAAGGGCTCGGGCTTCTACCGCACGGACTCGCGCTCGGGCGGGAAGTCGTCGACGGCACCGGCCGCCGCGAAGCCCGCCGCTTCCTCCGCCGCGTCCGGCACGAGCAGCGCGTCCGGCGGCACGAGCAGCACCCCGTCGTCGAGCGGCTCGACCGCGTCCTCCTGACCTGACGCCCGGGGCGTCAGACCGAGGCGCCCCGGACGACGGCGGTCGACCACAGCCTGCACCGGGCGGCGTCGGCGGGCTTCGACCACGCGCCCCGTCCACAGGGCCGGACCGGCCCGCGTCTGCCCCGGGCGCGCGCGCCGCTACGGTCGCGCCCATGCTGCGCTCCCCCCGCCCGCCGGATCCCCGCCCGCGACCCGACCGCTCGACGGCGCGGCGTCGGCTGCTGCGCGGGGTGTGGTGGCGCTCCCGCTTCGTCGTGGCCGCGCTGTGCTGCGGGGTCGCGGCGTCCGTGGCCGTCGGGGCGCTCCGCCCTCCCCCACCACCGACCGCGCCGGCGGTCGTCACGACGCGCGAGGTGCCCGCGGGCGCCGTGCTGACGGACGCGGACCTCCGCGTGGACCCCGTAGCGGCGGAGCTCGTCCCGGCGGGCTCCGCGGCCCGGCCCGACGACGTGGTCGGACGCCGCGCGACCGTCGCCCTGCCCGCGGGCACCCTGCTGCAGGACGCGCTCGTGGCCGGCGGCGAGCTCGCCGCCGCGGCTCCCGCGGGCACGGTCGTCGCACCCGTCCGGCTCGACCCCGGTGTCGCCGCCCTCCTCGGCCCGGGAGACCGCGTCGACCTGCTCGCCGCCGGCGACCAGGCGCTGACGACGGCGCTCGCCGGAGCGCCGACCGACGGACAGCAGCCGCCGGCCGCGGATCCCTACCTCGCCCGCGCGGCCGTCGTCGTGCCCGCACCGGAGCCCGACGACGGGGGCGGGCTGCTCGGCACGGGCGGGTCGGGCACGGACGTCGTGACGCTCGTCGCCGTGCGTCCCGAGGAGGCCGTCCGCCTCGCCGCCGTGAGCGGACAGGCGAGCGTCACGGCCGTCCTCGTCCCCTGACGGACGGCCCCGGTCGCGCCGACGGGTGAACCGACGACCGGTGCCCGACCCGCCGGGCGAGGCCGTTGCCGGGCGGCGCCCGCGTTGGGAGGATCGCGCGTGCACCTGTCGTGGCGCCGCCGCCACGCGGACCACCGACCGGAGAGGGAAGCAGCACATGAAGGGCGTGTTCCAGGGATTCAAGGAGTTCGTGCTCCGAGGCAACGCGATCGACCTGGCGGTCGGCGTCGTCATCGGCGCGGCGTTCTCCTCGGTCGTCGACGCGATCGTCACCTACCTGATCAACCCGATCATCGGCGCCATCTTCGGCAAGCCGGACATCTCCAACCTGTGGGACATCACGTTGCGGCCCGCCCACGGCGACGTCGAGGCCTCGGTCCTCTCCGTCGGCGGCATCCTCAACGCGATCCTGCAGTTCCTCATCATCGCGATCGCGCTCTACTTCGTCATCGTCCTCCCGATGAACAAGCTCGCCGAGCGTCGCAAGCAGGACGTCGAGCCCGAGCCCGAGGCACCGGCGGAGGACGTGCGCGTCCTCCAGGAGATCCGCGACCTCCTCGCCGCCCAGGCCGGCAGCGGCCCGGGCCGAGCACCCGGCGGCCCGACGCCGCCGCGCGACCTCTGAGCACGCCCCCCACCGCCACCTGACCCCACGCGCCGCGGCGCCCCTCGGACGAACCCGGGGTCGCTCCTCACCTCACGCCGAGAGTGGGGAACGACCCCGGGTTCGGCGCATCAGCGCGCGGTCGGTGGCGTGCGGTCAGTGCCGCCCGTAGTGCGGCGGGACGTCCCCGAGCAGCCGGTCGTCGTTCTCGCCCCGGCCCCCACGTCCGGGCGCCGCCTCGTCGCCCCAGCCCTCGGACCGCTCGTCGGCGCTCACCCCGGACACGACCTCGCTCTCCGTCCCCCGTCGCACGGCCCGCCGCGGCCGCCGACGCCGCACCGCGCCGCCGGGCACGTCGTTCGGGCGGTCAGGACTCGGGTCGGACGTGGTGCTCACGCCTCCATCGTCGCACCGCCCGAGCGCCCGACGTCAGCCACCACCTGCTCAGGCCACTGAGATACGCGAGGACAGCCCACGCGGGAGCCGCGACAGGGTGACCTGCACGACGCCAGCACGTGACCCAGGCGACGCGGCCGTGGTCGCACGCGTGCTCGACAGCGCGGACCACGCCGGGCCCGCGCACCAGAGCCACGGTGCGACGGACGGCGGCGGCTCAGCGACGAGATCGCAAGCAACCGGCCCACGGTGAGACGACGTGGCGGGGTGGGAGGCGGCGCCGGGTCGTGGCGGGGTGGGAGGCGGCGCCGGGTCGTGGCGGGGTGGGAGGCGGCGCCGGGTCGTGGCGGGGGCCTGGCGGGAGCCGCGAGGAACGAGCGGCGGATGGTAGACCCGGCGCCGCCTCCCACCCCGCACCCGACCCGACCAGGCGGGCAGTCGCTCCCCCGTCCCCGCGCCCACGGTGACGACCCCGAACGGGTCGGCCGAAAGTCAGAGGTCGTCGTCGCCGTGCTGCTCGTCGTCGTCGATCACCGGCACGACCACGATCCGGTCGCCGCCGCCGGTCTGCGCGACACCACCCGTCTCGGGCAGCCGCGCGTCGCGCACCGCCTGCACGACCCGTCGGATGCGCTCGGCCTCCTTGGCGGGGTCGAGGAACGCGGCGGCGGACCACACCTGGGCGACGGTCCACCCGATGCGCTCGAGGCGTTCGGCCACCTGCCGGTCCCGCACGCGCACGCTGCGCTCGGCGACGTAGGCGGCGTCGTCGGTGAGGACGGCGACGAGGAGCTCGCCGGGCAGGTCGGGGTGGCCGACGACGAGCGGGATGCGGTCGCCGTCGCCGATGCCGTAGTCGGTCTCGACGACGAGGCCGGCTCGCCAGAGGCGCTCGGCGAGGTCGAGCACGAGCCGGTCGGGGCTGCCGCCGAGGTCGACGCCGTTGCCGAGGGTCACCTGGTCGGCCGCGCCGCTGCGCTGCTCGGCGAGGTCGAGGACCTCGGCGAGCAGCCGGGCGCCGGCGCCGCGCAGCCGCTCGGGGTCGAGGTCGCCCGCGGTGAAGCACGACACGACGTGGAGCCGGCGGCGGGTCGCGCCGACCGAGTCGAGCAGCATGGCCTCGGCGCCGGGGGTGTTGAGGATGCCGAACCGGTGGAGCACGCGCCCGTGCGGGGTGCGGCCGAACCCGACGGACAGGACGATCGTGTCGCGCACGAGCCCGGCGACGCCGGAGACGTCGGCGACGACCACCGGTTCCTCCCGCGCCCCGGAGAAGAAGCCGGCGAGCGCGGGGTTCTGGCGCACCTCGACGAGGAGGGCGTCGCGGATGCGGTCGGCGTGCAGGGGCGTGACGGTGACGATCGCGAGGGACTCGTCGGGCCGCGTGAGCGCGTGCTCGATCGCGACCTCCACGACCCGGTCGACCTCGGCCTGGGTGCTCTCGACCGCCCCGGACGCCGGGTCGGGCATGCCGGCGCCGTCGACGACGTCGAGCTGGACGAGGACCTCGGCGCGCGGCAGGGGCGCGGGGCGCAGGACGCCGTCGTAGCCGTGCTCGGCGAGGAAGGTCGTGACGAAGGGGTCGCGCCGCGAGCCGTCGGCGAGCAGCTCGACCGTCGGGAGCAGCTCGGCGAGCTCGCGCACGGTGTCGGTCGAGGCGGCGCGCGGGTCCCCCACCGCGACGACCTGTCGGCCACGGGCGAGCGCGGAGAGCACGAGCTCGACGGGTGCGTGCTCGATCGCGTCGAGGACGACGAGGTCGACGGTGCGCGTCGCGGGGACGAGGTGCGGCACGAGGGTCGGCGTGGCGACGAGCACGGGTCGCAGGCGCCGCAGCACGGCGGGGTGCTTCTCGGCCGTCTCCCGCAGGCTCACGAGGCGACCCTCGAGCAGCTCGGTGAACAGGTCCTCGGCCTCGTCGCGGTGCTCGCGCATCGCGGTCCCGAGGTGCTCGCGGACCGCCGCGCGGACGGGTGCCGCGAGCGACGCGACGTGCGTGCGGTCGAGGTCGCGGAACCGGCGCGCGAGCGCGTCGAGGCCGGCGCCGTCCTGCCCGGCCAGGGCCTGGTCCTGGGCGAGCACCTGCTCGAAGACCGAGCTCCACCACGCGAGCTCGAGCTCGGGACCCACGAAGTCGGGCTCGACGCGGCGGGCCGCGAGGTCGGCGAGGAGCTCGCCGAGGCCGAGGTCGGTGAGCCGGCGCAGGATCGCGGTGCGCGCCGGGAGGGAGTCGAGGGACTCGGCGTCCTCGGCGAGCGCGTCGAGGCGCGCCGCGAGGGCGTCGAGCGGCGTGTCGAGGAGGTCCCGGCCACCGGGGGTCCCGTCGAGCGCGGGCTCGAGCTCCTCCACGTCGATGCGCACGGCCTCGTGCGTGTCCTCGATCGCGGACAGCCCCTCGGGCAGCACGGGCCAGCCGCCGCGCGGGCACTGCTCCTGCCAGACCGCGCGCTGCGCCTGCACCTCGACGAGCGCGGCGTGCAGGTCGGGCACGCGGACGCCGGGACGGACCATGTCGCGCGCCTGGCGGTGCAGCCGCCTGCGGGCGAACCAGCCCATCTCGATGCCGCGCTCCGCACGCCACTGCTTCGTCGCCGTCGCCTCGACCATGTCCTGCGCGGTGCGCTCGAAGATGAGGGGCTGGAACACGTCGAGCGTGCCCCGCATGCCGCCGAGCATGGTGAGCTGGTCGCCCCACTGCCGCAGCGTCGTCGCAGGCGTCAGCCCGGTGCGCTGGGCGACCTGCTCGACCTGCGCGCGCAGCTGCGGGAGCGTGTGCGTACGGAGGCGCTCGACGCGCACGAGCGCGTCGTGGGCCTCCTGGGGCGTCGTGAGGGCGGCGCCGTACCACGGGGTCGAGGTCGCGCGCGTGGTGAAGGCACCGAGCAGGGCGGCCTCGCGCAGCTCCGCCGCGACACGCTCGCGCTGCGGCCCGACGCCGAGCACGACCTCCGTCGTCAGGCGTACCCGGGTGTCGGGCGCCGGTCGCTCGGCGGTGAGGCGGGCGAGCGCCTGGAGCGCGTCGTAGGCGGACACTCCCCACGGGTCGCGCACGAGGTGCAGCGCCTCGATGTACCCGGCGAGCCGGGCGCGCGCGCCGAGCAGCGCGTCGCGCGTGCGCGCGAGGTCCTCGTCCTCGCCCGGCTCGGGCTCGGTCGCCATCGCGGACAGGAGGCGGTGCGACGCGGTCTCGCGCCAGGTCGGCTCGGGGACGATGTCGAGCACGAGGCCGCCCAGGCCGAGCTCGTCGAGCCGCGCGAGGAGCGCGTCCGCGGCCCGGCGGTGGCCCGGGACGTACAGCACGTGGCGCCCCGACGCCGCGGCCTCGGCGACGACGGCCGCGAGCGTGCCCGCGACGTCGGACCCGGCGGGCGCGTCGACGAAGAGGTGCGACCCGCTCGCGAGCACGTCGACGACGTGGCGCTGGGACGGGTCGAGGTCGCCGGCGCCGCGCTCGTGCACCGGGTCCGCGTCGCCGACGCGCGGCGCGGGCAGCTCGGTGCGCAGCGCGGTCGCGGAGCGCTCGTCCCCGGCGAGCGCGGCGACGACCTCGTGGCGCTCCAGCGCGGGTGCCAGCTCGTCGAGGTCGTCGACGAGGACCTGCCCCGGGTGCACGAACGTGCCGACGAGGACGCGGTGGGTCAGGTCGAAGTCGTCGAGGACGGCCTCGCCGAGCGCGGCGATGCGGCGGGTCGCGTCGCCGGGGTCGAAGCCCGCGCCGGTGAACGTGGAGCGCGCGAGCGTCACGGGGTCGAGGAGCGCGCCGTGCGCGCGCAGCGTGCGCGCGAGGAGCGGGTTGATCTCGGCCGTCGGCTCGAGGGTCAGCTCGTAGTCGGTCTCGCCGTCCCCGCGCGGGGTGACGGTCAGGGGACGCAGGAGCACCGGGGCGCGCACGGTGCGGGACGTCGGCTCCTGCTCGGTCTCCTCGACCGCGCCCGGGGGCCGGTGACCCGCGTCGGGGACGTGCGCGCCGTCGGGCCCGTCCCGCTCGTCGGAGACCGCACGACCGTCCTCACCCGTGGCGTCGCCGGGGCCGGGTCCTGCCGCTGCGGGGCCGACGACGTCGTCGTCCCCGCTCGGGACGACCGTCGCGGGGGCGCGGCCGGCGACCCGGGCCAGCGCTGCGACGTCGTCCTCGGCCAGCGGCGCCGAGAGGCTCTGGGTCCAGGTCGCCACGCCGATCGCCAGGTACGTGGGCGCGACGCCGTAGCGCTGGGCGTGCTCGGCGGCGCGGACCACGACGGCCCGCGCACGGCGCCGCGCGGCGGGCAGCGACCCGCCCTCGCGGAACAGGTTCGAGAGCCGGGTCGGCCGCCCGGCGAAGAGCTGGGCGACGCCGGAGGGGTGGGCCGCCGTCAGGTCGACGACGGCGTCGCCGAGCAGCGAGACGTCGGCGAGCGACGACCCGCCGGCGAGCTCGACGAGACCGGCGCGCCACCGCGCCACGGCCTCGTCGACGAGGTCGGCCGTCGTGGGCTCCGGGACGAGCACGGGGCGGGGCGGCGTCACGTCGGCCGCCTCGGCGGAGGGCTGGTCGGTCTCGCCGGGAGCGGTCGCGGGCAGCCGAGCAGGATCGGCCACGCTCCGGGCGGCTGAGCTGGTGCGGGCTGCGGCATTCACCCTCCGACGCTAACCGGCCGCCTCGCGAGGCCCGGCGCGGCGCGCCGGAGGGTCGACGACCCGGACCGTCGGGCGGCGGCGTGCCGGGGCCGCCCGACCGCCGGTCGTGCGCGAGGTCACGAGGAGGCAGGACGACGAACGGCCCCGGATCACGAGAATTCGTGTTCCGAGGCCGTCGTTCCGAACTATTCCGGGGCGTTCTCCCGGAGAAGTGTGAAACAGCGCGCACCGCGCAGGGGGCAGGCGATGCGCGCTGTCGAGGACAATCTTGCACGGCGAGATGCCAGGCGTCAACACGGCCCACGGCACTGGACGGGTGAATCACCCGCGCGACCCAGAAGCGCCTGAGAACCACCTGGACGAGCGTCCACAACATGCGCGGGATTCCGCGAATTCGACGGCCGCGACGGCCGCGGCGACCTGTGGCGCACGCCACACCCGGAGGTCCTCGCGCACCCCCGTGACGCGCCGACGCGACCCTCGGCAGGATACGTCGCCGCCCGCGGCACCGGGCCTCGTCCCGCCCGGGGACGCGACGAGCGACGCCGGCGCGCACCGCCGTGGCGCTCCGACCGGCGGCGTCACAGGATCTTTCCCGTTCCTCTGAGCCCCCGGCACGACGCCCCTGAGCGAGGTCCACACGGGCGGCCTACCGTGGGAGGACGCCCGTGGCCCGACGCCGGTCCCTGGCGCGCGGCCGTCGTCCACGGCCGGTGGCGGCGGGCGGTCCTGCCCGCCGACGACCGGAGACCCGCACCACGTGACGACACCCCCCGCACCCCGCCCCGACAGCGACGACTCCGCCCCGCGACCCGCGACCCACGACGCCGGCCGCGAGGCAGGACGTGCCGCCGCGGAGACCGCGCCCGCGAAGGAGCGCGAGGCCCCGGCCCGGCTCTCCCTCACGCAGGTCGTCGCGAGCGCGCTCGCCGCCGTGAGCACCACGGTGCTGCTGTCGTACTTCGGGACCGCAGGGACGATCATCGGCGCCGGCATCGCGAGCGCCCTCACCGTCGTCGCGAACTACGTCTACACGCGCTCGATCCAGAAGACGCGCGAGCAGCTCGTGCCCGTCGTCGGCAAGGTCGTGCAGGTGACCACCGGCGGGAGCACCCCCCGCGACCGCGCCACGACCACCACCGTCACGACCGCCGTCGCGAGCGTGCCGCGCGGGACGGTCGTCGTGGACGGCTCGGCGCCGGACGCGGGGTCGGGCACGGGGGCGACGGGCGCCCTCGCTCCGGGCGGCGACGCCACCGAAGAGGCCGACGGCGACCCCGTGGCCCCGGAGCAGCCGCAGAACGCCTGGCTGCGGCTCGTCGACCGCTACGGCCGCGGGCGGGTCCTGACCGTGTCGGCGCTCGCGTTGTTCGTCGTCGTGATGGGTGTCGTCCTCGTGGTCGAGCTCGCGATCGGCAAGCCGATCTCGGACGCCGTGCGGGGCGTGGAGGGCTCGGGGACGACGATCAGCCGCGAGCGCTCGACCGGGACCGACGCTCCCGCGACGCCCACGCCGTCGGGCCCGGCAGTGGACCCGTCGACCGTGCCGACCCAGGACCCTGCCCCGACCCCGTCGACGACGCCGACGGACGAGCCGTCGACGACCCCGACCCCGGACCCCACCGAGAGCCCCACCCAGGAGCCCTCGCCGGACCCGACGACGCCGGACCCCGGTCCCTCGACCACGCCCGAGCCCGGCACGGGCGAGGGGACCGGCGCGGGAACGGGTGAGGGCGCCGAGGCCGAGACGGGCGGGAGCACCGGCACGGCGCCGACCCCCGCGCCGTCCACGCCCGCGTCCGCGTCCGCGTAGGACCGTCCGGCCGCACGACGGCGGTGGGAGGATCCGAGGATGCGCCGGTCTCCCTACGCCACCACCCGTCGCGCGACCGTCCTCGCGCTCTCCCTCGTGACCGCGCTCGCTCTGGCGCTGGCCGGGTGCACGGCCGACCGCCCCGACGGGCCCGCCGTGCCGCCGGACCGGCCCGCGGACGTCGCCGGGGCCGTCGACCGCGACGACGGCGGTCCGCGGCTCGTCGACGCCTCCGACCCCTACTACGAGGGCATGGCGCTCCTGTCCGCGAGCACCGTCGTCCTGGACGCGGACGGCGGGCGGGTCGACGGCGACGCCCTGGACGACGGTGACGTCGTCGAGGTGTGGGCCGACGTCTGCGCGGAGTCGTCCCCGGTGCAGTGCCAGGTGCTCGCGGTCCGCGTCGTCGCCTGAGCAGGCTCGCCCGGCGAGCACGGTGTCGTTCGGTGCGCCTGGCCAGATTCGAACTGGCGACACCCGCTTTAGGAGAGCGGTGCTCTATCCCCTGAGCTACAGGCGCGCGGCCCCGGGGAACGGGCCGGAGGACAGCCTAGCCGTCGGCGACCGTCGGAGGCGAAGCGCGCCCGCGGCCCGGCGGTGGCCACCGGGCCGGAGCGCGGCCGGCGGGCGAGGATGGGCCCATGCCCACCGGACGTGCCGACGCGCCACGCCGCGTCCTCCTCGACTGCGACCCCGGCCACGACGACGCGATCGCGATGCTGCTCGCGCACGGCAGCCCCGCCGTCGACCTCGTGGCCGTGACGACGGTCGCCGGGAACCAGACGCTGGAGAAGGTCACGCGCAACGCGCTCGCCGTCGCCGAGCTCGCAGGGATCGACGTCCCGGTCGCGGCCGGGTGCGACCGGCCGCTCGTCCGGCCGCGGATCGTCGCACCGGACATCCACGGCGAGTCCGGGATGGACGGGCCGGTCCTGCCCGCCCCGCGCCGCGCCGTCGACCGCCGCCACGCGGTCGACCTCATCGTGGAGACGGTCATGGGCGCCGAGCCCGGCGAGATCACCCTCGTGCCGACGGGGCCGCTGACGAACGTCGCGATGGCGGCGCGCCGGGAGCCGCGCATCGTGCCGCGCGTGCGGGAGGTCGTGATGATGGGCGGGGGCTACCACGGGGGCAACCGCACGCCGGTCGCGGAGTTCAACGTGCTCGCCGACCCGGAGGCGGCGCACGTCGTGCTGCACGAGCCGTGGCCGGTGACGATGGTCGGCCTGGACCTCACCCACCAGGCCGTCGCGACGCCGGACGTGCGCGACCGGCTCTCCGCGCTCGACACCACGGCCGCCCGGTTCGTCGGCGAGCTGCTCGACTTCTACGGCGCGACGTACCGCTCGGCGCAGGGCTTCCTCTACCCGCCCGTCCACGACCCGTGCGCCGTCGCGTGCGTGATCGACCCGGAGGTCATGACGACGCGCCGCGCCCCGCTGGACGTCGAGCTCCATGGCGCGCTGACCACCGGCATGACGGTCGCGGACCTGCGCGGCGACGAGCCCGGCCCCGACGAGTGCCGCACGCAGGTCGCGGTCACCCTCGACCACACCCGCTTCTGGGACCTCGTCCTCGACGCCCTCGCCTGACGGGTTGTGGGCGGTCAGGGGCGCATCGCCGTGACGAAGCGGTAGCGCAGGCCGGTCGACGACGTCGCCCAGTCGCCCTCGTGCGCAGCCCAGCCGTCGGGGATCTCGGGCGCGTAGGTATCGCCCTCGACGACGGTGTCGATCTCCGTGACGACGCAGCGGTCCGCGAGCGCGATCGTCGCGGCGTAGAGCTGCGCGCCGCCCATGACCCACACCTCGCCCGACCCGGTCTCGCTCGCCGCCGCGCGGGCCACCGCGAGCGCCGCCGCGACCGACCCGGCCACGCGCACGGGCGCGTCGGTCTGCTCGGCCGGGCGACCGCCGTCGGGCACCGCACCGCCGGACGCACCGACGCGCGGCGACGGGTCCCCCGGTGACCACCCGGGCTGCCGCGTCACGACGACGTTCACGCGCCCGGGCAGGGGCCGGAACCGGGGCGGGAGCGAGTCCCACGTGCGGCGGCCCATGACGACGGGGTGGCCGGACGTCACGCGCCGGAAGTGCGCGAGGTCCTCGGGCAGGTGCCAGGGCATGGTGCCGCCCGCACCGATGACGGGCCGCCCCGCGGCGTCGCGCGCCTGCGCCCAGACCAGCCCGAGCGTCTCCTCCCCCACCGCCGTCAGACCGCGATCGGGGCCTTGATCGTCGGGTGGTGCTGGTACCCGACGACCTCGATGTCCTCGTACTCGTACGCGTCGATCGAGTCGCGCGGCGCGAGGCGCAGGGTCGGGTACGGGTACGGCTCGCGCGTGAGCTGCTCGCGCACCTGCTCGACGTGGTTGTCGTAGATGTGCACGTCGCCGCCGGTCCACACGAAGTCGCCGACCTCGAGCCCGGTCTGCGCGGCGACCATGTGGACGAGCAGCGCGTACGACGCGATGTTGAACGGCACGCCGAGGAAGAGGTCGGCCGAGCGCTGGTAGAGCTGGCAGGACAGCCTGCCGTCGGCCACGTAGAACTGGAAGAACGCGTGGCAGGGCGGCAGAGCCATGTTCTCGATCTCCGCGACGTTCCACGCCGAGACGATGTGCCGGCGCGAGTCGGGGTTCGCCTTGATCTGCTCGATCACCTGCGCGACCTGGTCCACGTGCCGCCCGTCCGGCGTCGGCCACGAGCGCCACTGGACGCCGTAGACCGGGCCGAGCTCGCCGTCGGCGTCCGCCCACTCGTCCCAGATGCTCACGCCGCGCTCCTGGAGCCAGCGCACGTTCGAGTCGCCGCGCAGGAACCACAGCAGCTCGTACGCGATCGACTTGAGGTGGACGCGCTTGGTCGTGACGAGCGGGAAGCCCTGCGACAGGTCGAAGCGGAGCTGGCGCCCGAACACGCTGCGCGTACCCGTCCCGGTGCGGTCGCCCTTGGGGGTGCCGTGGGCGAGGACGTCGCGCAGCAGGTCCTCGTACGGGGTCGGGACCGGCCGGGCGGGGCTGCCCGACGGCGCACGCTCGCCCTCGGTCACGACGGCGAGGGTCGGGGAGGTCGAGTCGGGGGCCACGGTCGTCAGTGTGGGTCGTCGCCGCGGGGCGGGTCAACCACTGCCGTCGGCCTGTCCCGACCTCGACCGCGCACGGCCGCGGGCGCTCGTCGACGAGGGTGACGCACGTCATGTCACGCCGCGCGCTCCCGGACGGTCAGAGGGGTAGAGCGCCGGACCGGACGCTCGTGGGCACAGGAGGCAGTGATGGAACGCATCGTGGTCGTCGGTGGGGGCTACGCCGGGTTCACGGCGGCCCGGGAGCTCGAGAAGCGCCTGCGGCGCGAGCAGCGCCGCGGCGAGGTCGAGGTGGTCCTGGTCGACCCGCGCCCGTACATGACGTACCAGCCGTTCCTGCCCGAGGTCGTCGCGGGCTCGGTCGAGGCGCGCCACGCCGCCGTCGCGCACCGGGGCCACCTGCGCCGCACGCGCCTGGTCGACGGGACGGTCGAGCGCGTGGACCACGCGCGCCGCACGGTCGTCGTGCGGCCGCGCTCGGGCGAGCCGTACGACCTGACGTACGACACGGTCGTCGTGACCGCGGGCGCGGTGACGCGCGTCTTCGCCGTACCGGGCGTCGCCGAGCACGCGATCGGCATGAAGCACGTCGAGGAGGCCGTCGCGATCCGCGACCGGATGCTCACGTCGTTCGACCGCGCGGCGAGCCTGCCCCCGGGCCCGGAGCGCGAGCGGCTGCTCACGGTGACGTTCGTCGGCGGCGGGTTCTCCGGCGTGGAGGGGTTCGCCGAGCTCCTGTCGCTCGCGCACGACCTCACGCGCGTCTACCCCGAGATCGACCCGGCGGAGCTGCGGTTCCACCTCGTCGAGCGCACCCCGCGCCTCCTGCCGGAGGTGACGGAGCGTCCGGGGCGGTGGGTCGTGCGCGAGCTCGAGCGCCGGGGTGCGCACGTGCACCTCGAGACGGGCATCGTGTCCGCCGAGGGCGGGGTCGTGACGCTCTCGACGGGCGAGTCGTTCGCCACGGGGCTGCTCGTGTGGACGGCGGGCAACGCGGCGAACCCCGTCGTCGCGACGCACACCGACCTGCCGGTGGACGCGCGCGGCTACCTCGTCACCCGACCGGACCTGCGCGTCGGGACGGTGGACGACACCGTCCCCGACGCCTGGGCCGCGGGCGACGGCGCCGCCGTGCCCGACCTCGCGGTGCCCCGGCCGGGCGCGCTCACCGTCCCCAACGCGCAGCACGCCGTGCGGCAGGGCCGGCGCCTGGCGCGCAACCTCGTCGCGGCCCGGCGCGGTCGGGCCACGCATCCCTACGTGCACGGCAGCCTCGGGGTCGTCGCGACGCTCGGTCTCGGCTCGGGGGTGTTCGAGTACCGCCGGCTCGTCCTGCGCGGGCGCCTCGCGTGGCTCATGCACCGCGGCTACCACGTGCTCGCCATCCCGACCGGGGAGCGCACGGCCCGCGTGCTCGCCGTGTGGGCGACGGGCGCGCTGTTCGGGCGCGACGTCGTCTCGCTCGCCGCGGTGCAGCGCCCTCGCGCGGCGTTCGTCGCCGGGGCGACGGCGACCGCCGCCCCCACGAGCGCCACGACGGTGCCGGCGCGGCCGGCACCGGAACCCGCGGTGCCCGGACCTCTCCGCGCGGCCTGAGACCGCCGTCCGGACGGGGAATCACGCGACCGCCGTCCGCGTTCTCCGGTCGACCGACCGGTGGGCGACGAGCGCACCGGCACCGCACGAGTGCGAGGATCGACGCATGACGACCGAGCCAGCCACCACGACCCCGCAGACGGGCACCGACGAGATCGCCCCGTCGTCGCCGTCGCCCACGGACGCCCTGTGGGTCGAGCGCACGGGCGTGCGCACGTACACCGGCTACTCCGCGCGCGGTGCCCAGGTGCCCATCGGCCCCGCGAGCGCGGGTGCGGTGTTCACGCCGGGCGAGCTGCTGAAGATCGCGCTGGCCGCGTGCGCGGGCATGAGCTCGGACCGCACGTTCGCGCGCCGCCTGGGCGACGACTACGCGGTGACGATCCACGCCGAGGGCGTCAAGGACCTGCCCGAGGACCGCTACCCCGAGATCACGGAGCGGTTCGAGATCGACCTGTCCTCGCTCGACGACGAGGCGCGCGAGCGCCTGCTCACGGTCGCCGAGCGGGCGATCGAGAAGACCTGCACAGTGGGACGGACGATCAAGGCCGGCGCGACCGTGCACACGGTGTTCCAGCAGCCGGGCGGCAGCGTCGAGTGACGACCGGGCCGTGAGGCCCGACCGACGACGGGAGGCGTGATGGCGCACGAGCAGCCGTCCGGTACGCCGGACTACGGGACGTGGGACCCCCGGGGGACCCCCACGTCGGACGCCGTCGCGCGGCGGGGTCGTCGCGCCGTCCGGGCGCCCCAGGACGCGGCCGTCGACGCGACGGACTGGGCCGCCTACCGGCCCACGCCGCTGCTCGACGCGGCGCTCGACAAGGCCGTGACCATCCCCTCCCACGTCATCCGGTCGCACGTGGACGGCGTACGACGCCGGAACCCGGAGGCGAGCCCCGCGCAGATCGTGCGGATCCTCGAGCGCGAGTACCTGCTCGTCATCCAGGCCGCGGGCGGCGCCGTCGGTGCGGCGGCGGCGTTCCCGGCGGTCGGGACCGGTGTCGGGATCGCGTTGACGTCGAGCGACATCGCGACGTTCTTCGCGTCGTCGGCGGCGTTCGCGCTCGCCGTCGCGGACGTGCACGGGATCGCCGTGGACGACGTCGCACGCCGCCGTGCCCTGCTCCTCGCCACCGTGCTCGGCGAGAAGGGCGCGCGCGACGTCGAGCGCGCGACCCAGGGCTCGGGCCTCGCGTGGGGCAAGGTCCTGCTCACGAGCATGCCCGCCGGGACGCTCGTCAAGGTGAACAAGGCGCTCGGCAACCGCTTCCTGCGCACCCAGCTCGCCAAGCAGTCCGGCCTCGCGATCGGGCGCCTCGTCCCGTTCGGGGTCGGGGCGGTCGTCGGCGTCGCCGGGGCGCGCGCGCTCGGGCACGGCGTGATCGGCCAGTCCCGGCGCGCGTTCGGGCCGCCGCCGTCGGTGTTCGGGCGGCTCCTGGAGGTCGTCGAGTCTCCGGTCGAGGACGCACCGCCACGGCTCGTCCCGGTGCCCGACGACGCCGCGAGCCCTCGGCGCCGTCATCGCCTCCTGCCGGGGCGCGGCCGGCGGGACCACTCCCCCGCGCGCGACGCCGAGTGACGCCCGCAGCGCCTGACGACCCGGCGGACGACCATGCCGGCATCGCCCGGCGGGCGGGAGACGGCGCGGCTCGGCGCGTCTCCGTCGCGCGCGACCTGGCCGTCGACGCGACCGTCGCGTTCGCGTGGGTCGCGGACCCGCGCACGCACCCGCGCTGGATCCCGCTGACGGCCATGGCGACCCCGGCCGTCCGCGGTCCCGAGGTCGGCGACCGCTTCACGATGGTGAGCGGACCGTCCGCCCGTCGTACGGGGCGGGGGTTCACCGACCGCATGGTCGTCGAGTCGCTCGACCGCCCGTCGGTCGCGGCGGGCCGGACCGGGAGCACGCGGGTGCACAAGCTCGGCCCCGTCCTGCTCGGCGACGCCGGGTTCGACGTCGTGCCGCTCGGCCGCGGACGCTGCCGCGTCCTCTGGTGGGAGGAGGCGTACCTCGCCGTCCCGCTCCCCCGCGCCGCCACGGCGCCGCTCGTCGGGCTCGCGCTGCGCTGGATGATGCGGACGTCACTGCGCCGCCTCGAGGCCCGCCTGCTCACCCACCGCTGACGCGGGTCGACCGGTGCCAGGGGCCGGGTCGACGCCCCGCGGCCGCGCGCCCCAGACCCGCCGAACCCGGGGTCGCTCCCGACCCACGGCTGCGGGTGAGGAGCGGCCCCGGGTTCGGCAGGGTCGGCGAGATCGGCGAGGTCAGGCCGATGGCGCGTCCTCGACCGGGGCGTCCTCCACAGGCGTGCCCGACGACGCGGGGGTGCCCGCGTGCGGCGCGGGGGTGGTGGCTGCGGGGCCGGCGAGGATCAGGTAGAGCTCGCGGCGCGTGCGCTCGAGGAGCTCTGCCGCGGCCTGCGCCTGCTCGTCGGTGCCCGTGCGGGCGACCTGGTGGACCGCCGCGGCGACGGCCTCGACGCCCGCGCGCAGCTCGCGCCGCGAGCGGCCGCCGCGACCGGCGGCCTCGGCGAACGGGTCGCCCAGCTCGGCGGCGTGCTCCGCGACGTACGCGGTGCCCGCCTCGGTGAGCGTCGCGAGGCGACGCCCGCCGTCGGCCGAGAGCTCGACGAGCCCCTCGTCCTGAAGCAGGTTCAGCGCGGGGTAGACCGCGCCGGGGCTCGGGCGCCACTGGCCCTCGCTCCGCTCGGCGATCTCCTGGATGACCTGGTAGCCGTGCATGGGCTGCTCGGCGAGGAGCAGCAGGACGGCGGCGCGGACGTCGCCGCGGCCGGCGCGCCCCGGGCCGCGACCGCGGCCCCCGTGACGACGCCCGCCGTGTCCCGGGCCGAACCCGGGACCGCCGGGGCCGCCCGGGCCGAACCCGCGCTCGCCGGAGCCGGGGCCGAAGCCGCGTCCGCCGTCGGCCGGGCCGCCGAACCCGCGGCCACCGCCGCGGCGCGCGCCGCCCCGACCACGGGGACCGTCGCCGCGGAACCAGGCCGCGTCGTCGGGCACGGGCGGGAAGCCGTCGCGACGACGGCGGTCCGGGCGCGGCCCGGGTCGCTCGCCGAACGGCTGGGACATGTTCTGGACGTTCTCCGGGGTCCTGCCCCGGTGCTGGTGTGCGTAGCTCATGGGATGCGTCTCCTGTGTTCGTGGGCTCCGAGTGTTCCGCGGAGCGGTGGCGGGCCGTGGCGGCCTCGCGAGGGTCGCGAGTCGTCGGTTCGACTCTCAGCGATACGCTAACGATATATCGATAGAGTATCGCTGTCAACGCCCTGCCATGGAGCGCCGTGTCCCAGGACGCGGGCAGGCCGCGGACGTACGCTGGCATCCAGCAGCCAACCGGCAGCCCACCAGCACCATCGGACGCCACCCCCGTCCGACCACCACCCGGGCCGCACCACCCCGGCAGGCCCGGCTCCCGCGAGGAGGCGGCGATGCGCCCAGGCCAGCCCCGGCACTACCTCATGTGCCGGCCCACGTACTTCACCGTGAGCTACGAGATCAACCCGTGGATGGACCGGCGCACCCCGGTCGACACCCCGCTGGCGGTCGCCCAGTGGGAGCGCCTGCGCGACACCTTCCGCGACCTGGGCCACACCGTGGAGACGATCGACCCCGTCCCGGGTCTGCCGGACATGGTCTACGCCGCGAACGGCGCGACCGTCGTCGACGGCCTCGTCTACTCCGCGCGCTTCGCCCACCCCGAGCGCGGCCCCGAGGGCCCCGCCTACCTCAAGTGGTTCGCCGACCAGGGGTACGTCACCCACCTCGCCGAGCACGTCAACGAGGGCGAGGGCGACCTCCTCGTGGCGGGCGAGGCCGTGCTCGCCGGCACGGGCTTCCGCACCGAGCGCGCCGCGCACGCCGAGGCCGCCGCGCTGTGGGGACGCGAGGTCGTGACGCTCGAGCTCGTCGACCCGCGCTTCTACCACCTCGACACCGCGCTCACCGTGCTGCGCGGAGGCTCCGGCACGGCCCCGGGGGGCACGCAGCCCGACGGCGGCGCGCACCCCGGCCTCACCGGCCCGCCGCCCGTCGACCTCGCCTACTACCCGCCCGCGTTCTCGCCCGCGGCGCAGGAGGTCCTGCGCGAGCGCTACCCCGACGCGCTCCTCGCGACCGAGGAGGACGCCGTCGTGCTCGGCCTCAACGCGGTGAGCGACGGCGCGCACGTCGTGCACGCCCCGCGCGCCGAGCGGCTCGCCGCGGCGCTGCGCGAGCGCGGCTACGAGACGCTCGCCGTCGACACGTCCGAGCTGCTGCGCGGGGGCGGTGGTGCCAAGTGCTGCACCCTCGAGATCCGCGAGATGGGCGCCGGGCCGGTCGCGACGTCGGGGAGCGCGTCGTGACCGCGCAGGACGTCCGCCCGGTCGCCGGGCCGGCGGACGAGACGCCGCGCGACGCCCTCGCGCACAACTACCACCCGCTGCCCGTCAACGTCTCGACCGCCGAGGGATCGTGGGTCACCGACGTGGACGGGCGTCGCTACCTCGACTTCCTCGCGGGCTACTCGGCCCTCAACTTCGGGCATCGCCACCCCGCGCTCGTCGCGGCGGCGACCGCGCAGCTCGGGCGTGTCACGCTCACGTCGCGCGCGTTCGACCACGACCTCCTGCACCCGTTCGCCGCCGCGCTCGCCGGGCTCGTCGGGCCGCTCACCACAGGGGGACCCGACTCGCTCGTGCTCCCGATGAACACCGGCGCCGAGGCCGTCGAGACCGCGATCAAGACCGCGCGCAAGTGGGGGTACGACGTCAAGGGCGTCCGCCCCGGGGAGGCGACGATCGTCGTCGGCTCCGGGAACTTCCACGGCCGCACGACGACGATCGTGTCGTTCTCCGACGACGAGGACGCGCGCCGCGGGTTCGACCCCTACACGCCCGGCTTCCGGGTCGTGCCCTACGGCGACGCCGACGCCGTCGCCGCCGCGATCGACGACGCCACCGTCGCGGTGCTGCTCGAACCCGTCCAGGGCGAGTCCGGCGTCGTCGTGCCGCCCGCCGACTACTGGCCGCGCCTGCGCGCGCTCACCGCCGAGCGCGCCGTGCTGCTGGTCGCGGACGAGATCCAGTCCGGCCTCGGCCGCGCGGGCACGACGCTCGCGGTCGAGACCTGGAGCGTGCGGCCCGACCTCGTGACGCTCGGCAAGGCGCTCGGCGGCGGGATCCTGCCCGTGTCCGCCGTCGTGGGACGCCGTGACGTGCTGGAGGTCCTCACGCCCGGCACGCACGGCAGCACGTTCGGCGGCAACCCGCTCGCGTGCGCGGTCGGCCTCGCCGTCGTCGACCTCCTGGCCACCGGCGAGCCGCAACGCCGGGCGCGCGAGCTCGGCGCGCGGTTCCAGGACCGGCTCGCCGGGTTCGTGGGCGCCGGGCTGCTCGACGGCGTCCGCGGCCTCGGGCTGTGGGCGGGACTCGACCTCGATCCCGCGCGCGGGACCGGTCGCGACCTGTGCGAGGCGCTGCTCGCGCGCGGCGTCCTCGCCAAGGACACGCACGGCTCGACCATCCGTCTCGCTCCCCCGCTGACCATCTCGGCCACCGACCTCGAGACCGGGCTGTCCGCCCTGGAGAACGCGCTCACGGACCTTGCGCGGGGTCGGTAGAGTCCGGAGGGTGACCACGCCCGAGCACACCGCACCCGGTACCACCACCCTCGCGTCGTCCCTGGACGACCTGCGTCGCGCGTACGCCGACCTGCAGGCCCTGGGGCTGAAGCTGGACCTCACGCGCGGCAAGCCCTCGGCCGAGCAGCTCGACCTCTCCGAGGCCCTGCTCGCGCTCCCGGGCGAGGGCGTCCACACCGACGCCGACGGCACCGACGTCCGGAACTACGGCGGCCTCGACGGCCTCCGGCAGCTCCGGGAGATCTTCGCCGAGCTGCTCGGCGTGCCCGTGGAGCAGCTCCTCGCGGGTGGCAACGCGAGCCTCACGCTCATGTACGACACGCTCGCCTACGCGACGCTCTTCGGCGTCCCCGGCTCCGAGCGCCCGTGGGGCCGTGAGGAGAAGGTCCGCTGGATCTGCCCCGTGCCCGGCTACGACCGGCACTTCTCCGTGTGCGAGGCTCTCGGCATCGAGATGGTCACCGTGCCCATGACGGCGGACGGGCCCGACGCCGCGGCCGTCGCCGCTCTCGTCGCCGACGACCCCACGATCAAGGGCATGTGGGTCGTGCCGACGTACGCCAACCCCGACGGCTCGGTCGTCACGGAGGAGGTCGCGCGAGCGCTCGTGTCCGTGCCCGCCGCCGCCCCCGACTTCCGCATCCTCTGGGACAACGCGTACGCCCTGCACCACCTCACCGACGACGAGGTCCGCAGCGCCGACGCGATCGCGCTCGCCGCCGAGGCCGGTCACCCGGACCGCGTGATCCTCTACGCCTCGACGTCGAAGATCACGTTCGCCGGCGCGGGCGTCGCGTTCCTCGCGTCGTCGCCCGCGAACGTCGCCTGGTACAAGAAGCACCTGTCCGCCCAGTCCATCGGCCCGGACAAGGTCAACCAGCTCCGGCACGCGCTGTTCTTCGGCGACGCCGACGGCGTGCGCGCCCACATGCGCAAGCACCGCGACATCATCGCGCCCAAGTTCGAGGCGGTCACGGGCATCCTCGCCGAGCGCCTCGGCGGCACGGGCGTCGCGTCGTGGACCGAGCCGAAGGGCGGCTACTTCGTCAGCCTCGAGGTCGTCCCCGGCACCGCGTCACGCGTCGTCGAGCTCGCGAAGGCCGCCGGCATCGCCCTCACGCCCGCGGGCGCCCCGTTCCCCTACGGCAAGGACCCCGACGACAAGGTCCTCCGCCTCGCCCCGACCCTCCCCCCGATCGAGGAGGTCCGCGTCGCGATGGACGGCGTCGCGACGTGCGTCCTCCTCGCCGCGGCGGAGGCCGCCGCGCAGTAGAGGGTCTCCGACCCCGCGAGAGAGAGCCTCCGGTCGCGAGGTAGAGACCCACGGGTTCTACCTCACGGCCGGAGGCTCTCCTTCGCGCGGCCACACTCCGCTCTGCTTCTGACGAATCGCACTGGTCGTCGGGCGGCCGCGCGGCGCAGGATGGAAGACGCGCGACCGATGAGTTCCGCCGGCCCCGACGGTCGGTGGGTGGGTGGCCCGGGGAGCCGGGCGGCTCGTCGGTTCCGGCGAACGACCACCCGCGGAGGGGACATGACCGACACTGCACGTGGCGACCTCGCCGTCGAGGCACGCGGCCTCGTCAAGCACTTCACGACCGGGAAGTCCGTGACCAAGGCGGTCGACGGCATCGACCTGCTCATCCCCGAGGGGACCGTGTTCGGCGTGCTCGGGCCGAACGGCGCGGGCAAGACGACCGCGGTCCGCATGCTCGCGACGCTCCTGCGCCCCGACGCGGGGACGGCGCGCGTGCTGGGCCACGACGTGGTGCACGACGCCGACAAGGTGCGCTCCGTCGTCGGGCTCACGGGGCAGTACGCGTCGGTGGACGAGGACCTCACGGGGACGGAGAACCTCGTGATGCTCGCACGGCTCTACGGGTTCCTCGGCGGCACGGCGCGCGGGCGCTCGGCCGAGCTCCTGGAGGCGTTCGGCCTGGGCGACGCGGGCGACCGCCAGGTGAAGACGTACTCGGGCGGCATGCGGCGACGCATCGACCTCGCGGCGAGCCTCGTCATGAGCCCGCGCGTCATCTTCCTCGACGAGCCGACCACCGGGCTCGACCCGCGCAGCCGCAACCAGGTGTGGGACATCGTCCGCGTGCTGGTGGCGGACGGCGCGACGGTCCTGCTGACGACGCAGTACCTGGAGGAGGCGGACCAGCTCGCCGACCGGATCGCCGTGATCGACCACGGCAAGGTCATCGCGGAGGGCACCGCGACGGAGCTCAAGCGCTCCGTGGGCGAGGGCGCGGTCCACGTCCGGCTCGCCGACGCGACCCGGCGGGGTCGCGCGGCGGAGGTCGTGGGCGCACTGCTCGGCACGGAGATCACGCTCGCGAACGACCCGTACGCGTTCACGGCGCGCGTTCCCGACGACGGCGCCGCGGACGTCGCGCGCATCCTGCCCGCGCTCGGGGACGAGGGCATCGTGGTCCCCGAGTTCACGCTCGGCCAGCCGAGCCTCGACGAGGTGTTCCTCGCCCTGACGGGCCAGCCCATGGACGACGACGAGACGACCGAGGAGGTGGCCTGATGGCCGCGGACCCCACCATCACCGCCGCGGAGCTGCGCGCGCCCGAGGCGAACGCGCTGCGGGCCGCGGTCGCGCTCGATCGACGGCCCTCGCGGCCGTCCGCGGTGTCGGCGACCTTCACCTACACGTGGCGTGCGCTGCTCAAGATCAAGCACGTGCCAGAACAGCTCTTCGACGTCACGGTCTCGCCGATCATCTTCACGCTCATGTTCACCTACCTCTTCGGCGGCGCGCTCGCCGGGGACGTGCAGAGCTACCTCCAGTTCCTGCTGCCGGGCATCCTCGTGCAGGCGGTGCTCTTCACGACGATCTACACCGGCTACACGATGAACACCGACATCAGCAAGGGCGTGTTCGACCGGTTCCGGTCGTTGCCCGTGTGGCGGCCCGCGCCGATCGTCGGTGCGCTGCTCGGCGACACGGTGCGCTACACGATCGCGTCGGCCGTGACCCTCGCGCTCGGCCTCGTCCTGGGTTTCCGCCCGCCGGGCGGGGTGGTCGGTGTGGTCCTCGGGGTCGTGCTGCTGCTCGTCTTCGCGTTCGCGTTGAGCTGGGTGTTCACGGCCCTCGGGCTCGTGCTGCGCTCCCCCAACGCCGTCATGGGGACGTCGATGCTCGTGCTCATGCCGTTGACGTTCGCGTCCAACATCTTCGTCGACCCGTCGACGATGCCGGTCGTGCTGCAGCGCTTCGTCGACGTCAACCCGGTGACCCACCTCGTGACCGCGGTCCGCGGCCTCATGGCGGGAGAGCCCGCGACGGAGGGGATCGTGTGGGTCCTCGTCGCGTCGGTCGTCCTGACCGCGGTCCTCGCCCCGATCACGATGCGCCTCTACCGCAACCGCAGCTGATCGGCCGCCGGGCACCCGCCGCGGGGCCGGACGCGCGAGGCGCACCGCCGCCCGCGTCCGGCCCTCCTGGTGGTTCTCGGGCGCTCAGCCGTCCTCGGCCGTCGGCGCGTCGTCCTCGCACTTCTTGGTCACGACCATGACCGGGCACGCCGAGTGGTGCAGGACGGCCTGGCTCGTGGAGCCGAGCAGCAGCCCGCGGAAGCCGCCGCGCCCGCGGGAACCGACCACGACCAGGTCAGATGCCGTCGAGAACTCCGTGAGGAGCTCGGCGCCCGTGCCGTCGAGGACGATCCGCTTGATGGTGAGCCCGGGATGCTCCGCCTCGTGGCGGTCGATGATGACGTTGAGGCCCTCGGTGATGTCCGCGAGCACCTGCTCGTGGTCGATCGACGCGGGCAGCCACGCCAGGAGGCCGGCACCGGCACCGACCGGGACACCGGCGACCGCGACGAGCTCCGCGTCCCAGGCCTGGGCCTGACGGATCGCGTGGCGCAGGGCGATCTCCGCCGACGGCGACCCGTCGACGCCGACGACGATGCGTCGCAGGGGCTTCACGGTGAGGGGCTCCTGCGACGCTCCTTCCTCGCTCTTCGCCTCGGAGCGGTAGGGCACCACGACGGTCGGGCAGTGGGCGTGCGCGGGCAGCGCCGAGGAGACGGTGCCGAGGAGCCGCTCGGTGAAGCCGCCCCGGCCCCTCGTGCCGACGACGACGAGCGAGTGCTCGCGCGACATCTCGACGAGCACGCCCGCGGCGTCGCCCGTCGTCACCGTCGCGGTCGTGCGGACCCCGGCCGCCTCGGACCGCGCACGCGCCTCCTCGAGGACCGCCCGGGCGCCCTCCTGGATGGCCGAGTCGTCGAGCGCCGCGTAGCCGCCGTCCAGCGACGCAGCGGTGAACGACGGCAAGGAGTAGGTACAGACGATGTGGAGCGGCCAGCCCACCCGCAGCGCGTACGCGGCGGCCCAGTCCAGGGCGTGCAGGCTCGGTGCCGAGCCGTCGACGCCGACGAGGACGGATTCCGTGCGGGTCATGAGCGACTCTCCTCTCGACGGCCCGGTGCCATCGGACGACCAACCTAGCCGAGACCAGCGCGCCCGTCCGTCTGCCACGAGTCACGAACACGTCAAGAATGCCACGAACCCCGCCTCCTCGCGACGATGCGCGAGGTGACGGGGTTCGTCAGGCCAGTGACCGCCAGGGCCCTGGGGCGTGGGCGATCAGGCCACGCGGATGAACGTGGGGTTCGACTGCCAGATCTGACGGAACTGGACGGTCTTCCCGGGGCGCGGGGCGTCGATCATCATGTTGTCGCCCGCGTAGATCGCGATGTGGCCCGGCGTCCAGATGAGGTCGCCCGGCTGCGCCTGGTCGCGCGACACCTTGGTGCCGACGGAGCCCTGGGCGCTCGACGTGCGCGGCAGGCTGATGCCGACCTGCGCGTAGACGTAGCTGGTGAATCCCGAGCAGTCGAAGCCGTCGGGGGTGGTGCCGCCGTAGACGTAGGGGACGCCCACGTAGCGCGCGGCGATCGAGACGATGGTCGAGCCGTAGGCCGAGGCGGGAACCTCGACGGCCGCCTCCTGCTGGGCAGGAGCCTCGGACTGGGTGGACTGACGCTCCTGCGTGCGGCTCGTCTGCGTGGTGCGGACGGGCTCCGGCTCCGGCTCCGGCTCGGGGGCCGGGGTCACGGTGACGGGGGCCGCCGCCTGCTCGATCGTGAACGCCGCGTCGGCCGCGACGGTCACCGCGGGAGCGGCCTCGAGCGCCTGGCGCGCCTGCGCGGTGAGGGCGCTGAGGTCGACGGCGTTGAGCTTGCCGGACTCGTTGTCGACGGGGGCCGCGGTCGCGGGGGCGGCGGCACCGATCATCGAGACGATGAGGCCCGAGGACGCGGCGACGACGGCGGTGCGGCGACCGACGGTCGACATCTGGTCCGACGCGGCCTGGGCGATGGAGCTGAGTGGCGTCACGGGACGCCGCGCCGCGCGGTGGCGGGCGCGAGTCGTGCTCACGGTCACTTTGTGCCTCTCCAAGACGCCTGCGAGGTCAGCTGTCGGGTTCGGGTGGAAGAGTCACCCGGCCGTCAGGACCGAGGTCCGTCGGGCTTCACCCCAAGGGCGCTGTCTCCAGCACCCGGAAGTGGGTCCCCCGTCCCTGTCATCGGGTCGTCGTTGGCCTCTTGCGGTGACAGGGTTAGGCGTTCCGCGCGAGGACTCCGTCGAATGGGTATTCCGATGGAGCAGCACCGACCGTACAGGACGCCCCGGCAAAAGTCACGTTCCCATTACGAATCGACGCGGACGATCATATCGCCCCAGGTCAGCGCCCATTTGCCGGTGAACGGGCGGCTAGCCCCGGGCGACGAAGAGGTGACGCGCGACGTCGTCGGGCAGGTCCAGCACGACCGCCGCACCCTCCCCCTGCACGGTCGCGCCGCCGTCGCCCGTCGACCGCACGACGAGGGTGCGACGGGGCAGCACCTCGGCCTCCGCGAGGCGCGCGAGCAGCTCGACGTCGACCTGGATCGGCTCGGCGATCCGCTGCAGCACGACGCGCGTCTCCGCGCCGTCACGGCCGTGCTCCGCGAGGAACACCGGGAGCGAGACGACGCCGTCGAGGAAGTCGACCTCCTCGAACTGCTCCCCCAGCTCCGGCAGGCCCGGGATCGGGTTCCCGTACGGGTCGAAGTGGGGGTGGTCGAGCAGCCCGATGAGGCGCTCCTCGACGAGCTCGCTCATCACGTGCTCCCACCGGCACGCCTCGGTGTGCACGTACTCCCAGTCGAGCTTGATCACGTCGGTCAGCAGGCGCTCGGCGAGGCGGTGCTTGCGCATGACGCGCGTCGCCTTGTCGTGGCCGACGGACGTGAGCTCCAGGTGGCGGTCGCCGGTGACGACGACGAGGCCGTCGCGCTCCATGCGCGCGACCGTCTGCGACACCGTGGGTCCCGAGTGACCGAGGCGCTCCGCGATGCGCGCGCGCAGCGGGACGATGCCCTCTTCCACGAGCTCGTAGATCGTCTTCAGATACATCTCGGTGGTATCGATCAGATCGGTCACGTCACGCTCCCAGTCGCTCGTCGGCTCGGGGCGCCCGGTCGTCGTCGCCGCGGGGCGCCTGCCCGCACCGGCGGGCCGCTGGGGGACAGTCTATGGCGAGCCCGTGACCCGGCCTGGGGACGGCGCGGGAGAACCCGTGGCGCCGGTCCCGCCCCACGGCTCCGGCACCCCCTCCGCGACCCGGCGACCGCCGTCGTCGCCCGTCCGCGGACACCGCTCCCGACCCGGGCGCCACGCGCGTAGGGTGACGGCGTGCCCGATCCCGCGAACGCCACCATCACGATCCCCTCGGACCTGCTGCCGGCCGACGGCCGGTTCGGCTCCGGGCCGAGCAAGGTCCGCGCCGCGCAGGTCCGCGCCCTGTCCGACGCCGGCGCGTCCCTGCTCGGGACGTCCCACCGTCAGGCGCCGGTCCGCGCGGTCGTGCGCCGGACGCGCGACGGGCTCGCCGAGCTCTTCGCGCTGCCCGAGGGGTACGAGGTCGTGCTCGGGAACGGCGGCTCCACGACGTTCTGGGACGTCGCCACGGCGAGCCTCGTGCGCACCAAGGCGCAGCACGCCGCGTTCGGCGAGTTCGGCGCCAAGTTCGCCGCCGCGACGACGTCGGCGCCGTTCCTCGAGCCCTCGCAGGTGATCTCGGCCCCCGCCGGGTCCGTCGCGCTGCCCGAGCCGGCCGACGACGTCGACGTGCACGCGTGGCCGCACAACGAGACCTCGACGGGCGCCATGGCTCCGGTCCGACGCGTGGAGGGGTCGCGCGAGCGCGGCGCGCTCACGCTCGTCGACGCCACCTCGGGCGCGGGGGCGCTCCCCGTGGACGTCGCCGAGACCGACGTCTACTACTTCGCGCCGCAGAAGGTCTTCGGGTCCGACGGCGGTCTGTGGCTCGCGCTGTGCTCGCCCGACGCGCTCGCGCGCGCGGAGGAGGTCGAGTCGAGCGGCACGCGCTGGGTGCCGGAGTCCCTCTCGCTGCGCACGGCGGCGGCCAACTCGCGGCTGGACCAGACGCTCAACACGCCCGCGATCGCCACGCTCGTCATGCTCGCGGAGCAGGTCGAGTGGATCCTCGGCAACGGCGGTCTCCCCTGGGCCGCGGCCCGGTCGGCCGAGTCGGCAGCCCACCTCTACGGCTGGGCCGAGGCGCGCGAGTGGGCGACGCCGTTCGTCGCCGACCCGGCGCAGCGCTCCACCGTCGTCGGCACGATCGACCTCGACGACGCGGTCGACGCGACCGCCGTCGTGGCCGCGCTCCGCGCGAACGGGGTCCTCGACGTCTTCCCCTACCGCAAGCTCGGCCGCAACCAGCTCCGCGTGGCGATGTTCCCGGCGATCGAGCCCGACGACGTCCGCGCCCTCACGGCGTGCGTCGACCACGTGGTCGCGCACCTCGCCTGACCCGAGAACCGCCGAGCACGCCCCCACCCCGCGTCGAGCACGACATGAGGGTCGTCATGGCTTCCATGACGACCCTCATGTCGTGTTCGACGCGGGGTGACGGGCGTCAGGCGGCGCGGGCCGCTTCCTCCGCGTCCTCGATCCCGAGGCGACGGCTCGTCTCGGCGCGGGCCGAGCGGTCCGCCGGGGTGCCCGCGTCGAGGTAGCGGACCACGAGGTGCGGGCGCTGGAGGACGCGGTAGCGGACCTCGAGGTGCCAGTTGCGCACGGCCCAGACGGCGGCGCCCACGGCGACCAGGCCGGCGGTGATCGACCCGACGCCGATGGCCCAGCGCGGCCCCCAGGCCTCGGCGATCCAGCCGACGAGCGGCGACCCGACCGGCGTCGCGCCGAGGAACACGATCATGTAGAGCGACATGACGCGCCCGCGCATGACGGGGTGGACGGACATCTGGATCGTGGAGTTGGCCGCGGTCATCATCGTCAGCGACGCGAGGCCGACGGGGATGCAGGCGATCGCGTAGCTCGGGTAGGTCGGCATGAGCGCCATGACGCCCGTCGCGACGGCGAACCCGAACGCGGACCCGATGACGAGCCGGACGCGCGGGCGCTCGCGCCGCGCGGCGAGCAGAGCACCGGTCAGCGACCCGATGGCGAGGATCGACCCGAGGATCCCGTACTCCCCCGGGCCCTTGCCGAACTCGACCTTGGCCATCATCGCGGACGTGAGCTGGAAGTTGAGCCCGAACGTCGACACGACGCCGACGACGACCATGATGACGATGATGTCGGTGCGCCTGCGGACGTACCTGATGCCCTCGCGGATCTGCCCCTTCTCGCGCGGGGCGCTGGGCAGGACGTGGAGCTCGCGCGTGCGCATGTACACGAGCGCGAGGATCGTCGCCCCGAACGTGACGCCGTTGAGGACGAAGAGCCAGCCCGAGCCGACGGCCGCGATGAGCAGACCGGCGACGCCGGGCCCCACGAGTCGCGCGGCGTTGAACGACGCGCTGTTGAGCCCGACGGCGTTGGACAGCTTGTCGGCGGGGACCATCTCGGCGACGAACGTCTGGCGCACCGGGTTGTCGAACGCGGTGACGACGCCGAGGAGCCCGGCGAACACGTAGACGTGCCAGAGCTCGACGCGCCCGGACAGGACGAGGGCACCGAGGCCGAGGGCGAGCACACCCATCGCGCCCTGCGTGGCCATGAGGAGCCGGCGGCGCGGGAGCCGGTCGGCGAGCAGGCCCGCCCACGCGGACAGGGCGAGCACGGGCGCGAACTGCAGCGCTGTCACGACGCCGACGGCGATGCCGGAGTTGTCGGTGAGGTCGGTGAGGACGAGCCAGTCCTGCGCGACGCGCTGCATCCAGGTGCCGACGTTCGCGACGAGCGCGGCGCCGAACCAGACGCGGTAGTTGTAGTACTTCAGGGAGGAGAACGTCGCGCTCATCGGGCGGCGATCCGGGTCAACAGCTCACTGGCGCGGGCCAAGGTCTCTCTTTCGTCGGGGGTGAGGGAGGACAGCTGCTGCGTGAGCCACGCGTCCCGGCGGCGGCGGGTCTCCTTGACCTCGCGCACGCCGGCGTCCGTGAGCCGCACGACGACCTGACGCCGGTCGCTCGGGTGCTCGGTCTTCTCCACGAGCCCCATCTCGACGAGGGCGTTGACGGCCCGGGTCATCGACGGCGGCCTGACGCGCTCGTGCTCGGCGAGCTCGCTCGGCGACATGGCGCCGTGCTTGTGCAGGACCGTGAGCACGCCGAACCGCCCCTCGGGGAGGTCGGCCTCGCCGCGCTGGGCACGCAGGCGGCGCGAGATGCGGGTGAGCGCGACGCGGAGCTCGCCGCCGAGCGTCGCGGGCCGGCACTGGCTCCGGGAGGGGGCAGTGGGGTCCGCAGCAGGCATGATAGTTACCTTAACTCATTACCTTGAGTAAAGAAAGGGGCGCACGTCACCCCCGCGGGGCAGAGCGGTGAGGGGTGCGACCCGGGTCAGGGCACGTAGGCGACGACGGTGCGGCCGTCACCGCGTGCGACCACCGGCCCCGTCCCGTGCGGGACGAAGACCGACTCGCCGCGCGCCAGGCGCACCTCGACGGAGCGCGCACCCGAGCCTCCGGCGAGCGTCACCGCACCGTCCAGGCACAGCACGACGCGCGGACCGGCGTCGGGCAGGGCCACCGGGCCCGTGACCCGGCCCGCCCGGAGCGCGAACTCCGCCACGGGCGGGCGGTAGGTGACGAGGCCGGAACCGTCCTCGACCAGCCGCGGCCGTGCGGCGGGTCCGGGCGTGCACGTGGCGCACTCGAGCAGCGCGTCGACGTCGACGAGCTTGGTCGTGAGCCCGGCACGCAGGACGTTGTCCGAGCTCGCCATGATCTCGACCGCGCACCCGGACAGGTAGGCGTGCACGTGCCCCGAGGGCACGAACATCGACTCCCCGGGGGCGAGCGTGACCCGGTTGAGCATGAGGGAGACGACGGCGCCCGGGTCGCCCGGGTGCTGGTCCGCCAGCGAGAGCACCGTGGCGTCGGCACGCTGCGACGTCCGACGAGGAGCCCCGGACGCCGGAGCGGCACCGGTCCCGGACGCTGCCTCGGCCCGGGCCCGCACCGACGCGACGGTCCGCGCGAGGTCCGCCGCGACGTCGGGCTCGGAACGCGCGTGCAGGGCGAGCGTGAACGCCGCGCGGACGCCCGCCTCCGTGGGGCTGGCGAGGAGCGCCGACCGCATGCGCCCGACGAGGTCGCCGTCGAGGCCGTCGAGGAGCTCGAGGATGCGCGTCGGACGGCGGAAGCCCGACAGCCCCTCGAAGCGCGTCACCGCCACGACCATCTCGGGCTTGTGCTGGTCGTCGTGGAAGCTGCGCAGCGGCGAGTCGCGCGCCACGCCCTCCCGGTTCTCGCGGTTGAACCCGGCGCGCGCGAGGTGCGGCCGCGGGTGGACCTGCAGCGAGAGCGCGCGCTCGGCGGCGAGCACCTTGAGCAGGAACGGCAGGCGGGGCCCGTGCTGGTCGAGCACGCGCTGGCCCAGGGCCCCCACCGGGTCCGCGCGCACCAGGTCCGCGAGCGTCGTGCCCGATGCCGCCGGCACGCCCGGTCGCGCCTCGGCCGGGCGCCGTTCGCCGTCGGGCACGACGCGCGACGGCGCGAGCGGGTGCGCGCCCATCCACAGCTCGGCCGCCGGACGACCGTCCGGTGCCACCCCCAGGAGGTCCTGGATCGCCGACGTCGAGCCCCAGTCGTACGGCTGGACGGTGTTCTCCAGCCGGTAGAACGCGGGCGGACGAGCGGCGGGGAGGGCGTCGACCGACGCCTTCCCCGACCGCTCGTCCGCCGCGCTCGTCATGGGCCGAGCCTAGAGGCCCAGCGCCTCCCGGATCGGGCCGAGGAGGAAGTACACGAGGAACATCGCCGACGCGACCCACATGAGCGGGTGGATCGCGCGGACCTTGCCGAGCGCGAGCTTGATGACGACGAACGCGAGGAATCCCGCGCCGATGCCGTCCGCGATCGAGTAGGTGAACGGCATGACGATGATCGTGAGGAACGCCGGGATCGCGATCTCGACGTTCTTCCACGAGATGCCGGCGATCTGGGTCATCATGAGGAACCCGACGAAGACCAGCGCCGGTGCGGCGGCCTCGTAGGGCACGAGCGCGACGAGCGGCGACAGGAACGTCGCGAGCAGGAACGCGACGCCCGTGACGACCGAGGCGAGACCGGTGCGCGCACCCTCGCCCGCGCCGGTCGTGGACTCGACGAAGCTCGTGTTCGACGACACCGAGCCCGCGCCGCCCGCGGCCGCGGCGAGCGAGTCGACGACGAGGATCGCGCGCGAGCGCGGCGGGACGCCGTCGGCGTCGTTGAGGCGCGCCTCGGCGCCGACGGCGACCATGGTGCCCATCGTGTCGAAGAAGTCCGCGAGCAGGAGCGAGAACACCAGCAGGATCACGGTGACGGTCGCGATGTTCTGGAACGAGCCCAGGAGCGAGAACTGGCCGAGGAGGCCGAAGTCCGGGACCTGCACGACGCCGTCGAACGTGGGCGCGTTGAGGTTGAAGCCGTTCGGGTTGGAGCCGTCGGGCGCCTTGGCGCCGATGTGCAGCGTGTTCTCCAGCGCGACGGCGAGCGCGGTCGCGGTGAGGATCGCGACGAGCAGCGCGCCCTTGACCTTGCGGACCCACAGCACGATCGTCAGCACGAGGCCCACGACGAACACGAGGATCGGCCACGTGCCGAGGTTGCCGAGCGCGAGGAGCGTGCCGCTGCCCGCGGTGACGAAGCCCGCGTTGACGAGGCCGATGAGCGCGATGAAGAGGCCGATGCCCACGCTGATGGCCGTCTTCAGCTCGACCGGGACCGCGCGGAAGACCGCCTCGCGGAACCCGGTGAGCACGAGGAGCAGGATGATGAGGCCCTCGATGACGACGAGACCCATCGCGTCCGCCCAGGTCACCCCCGGCAGCGAGGCGATGGAGTACGCCACGACCGCGTTGAGGCCCAGCCCGGCCGCGAGGCCGAGGGGGAAGTTCGCGAAGACGCCCATGGCGATCGTCATGACGCCCGCGACGAGCGCGGTCGCCGCGGCGATCTTGCCGAAGTCGGGCGCGTCGCCGCCGCCGAGGAACTGGCCCGTGCCGTCCTGGACCGTCCCGATGATCAGCGGGTTCAGCACGATGATGTAGGCCATCGCGAAGAACGTGACGAGACCACCACGGATCTCGGTGCCGACCGTCGAGCCGCGCTCGGTGATCTTGAAGAAGCGGTCGATCGCGCCGGACGCGGGGGCAGGCGCGTGCTCGTCCTCGTGGACGGGGGTGGGTGTGGACATGGTGAGAATGCTGCCAGAACCCTGTGACCGCGCGGTAACACGCGGGACACGGTCCGGCATCGTCCCCGGTGGGCGTCCGCCCACGTCAGGCGGCCCCGACGGCGGCCAGCGTCGCCCCGGGTGTGCTCGACGCCACGTCCGCGCCGTCGTGGCCGGTCCTGCCGCGACCGCCGAGCGCCGTGGGGCGCGGCGTGCCGGCCCCGTGCCCGAGCCGCTCCGCGGTCGCGAGGTCGGTGACGGTCCGGGGAGCGCCGGTCGCGAGCTGCACGGCGTGGAGCGCGTCGAGGATCGCGGCCGCCCGCTCGCCGGCCGGGCCGGCAGGGACCCCGTGGACGAGCCGGGCCGGGTGGAGGACGTCGACGACCGCGTGCCCGGTCCGGTGCTCGTCGGGGACCCACGCGACGGTCGCGCGGACGCCGTCGGCGACGAGGCCTGCCGCAAGCCACTCCGCCGTCCCGGCGGGGACGCGGGCGCGCCCGACGACCAGGTCCCCGGGGCCGAGGTGCGGGGCGAGGTCGTCGAGCGCGTCGCGGAGCGTCACCACGCGCGAGACGCCGTCCGGGTCGGGGTCGGGTCCCGCGCCGACGCACAGGACGTGCACCCGCGCACCGGCGACCGCCGTGCGGTCCGTCGTCGGGCGCAGCCGCCCGCTCACGAGGCCGAGCGCGAGGAGCCGGTGCAGCCGCGGCTCAGCCGCGTGGCCCAGGCCCGTGCGGAGCGCGTCGAGGGCAGCGGGGTCCGTGTCGTGGAGCACGACCTCGTGGCCGGCGGCCGCGAGGGACGCCGCGTGCAGGACGCCGCGGCGACCGCATCCCGAGACCGAGACCCGCACGACGCACCTCCCCGCGCCCGACCCTGCATCCCGGCGGGCCTCAGTAGGCCCCGGAGCCGGAGAACACCGCGCGCGCCGTGCGCGCGAGAATGAGGAAGTCGCCGAACATCGTCCAGTTCTCGACGTAGTAGACGTCGAGCCGGACGCTCTCCTCCCACGACAGGTCCGACCGGCCCCCGACCTGCCACAGCCCCGTGAGACCCGGCTTGACCAGGAGGCGACGACGCACCTTCTTCTCGTACTGCTGCACCTCGCGCGGCAGCGGCGGCCGCGGCCCGACGAGGCTCATGTCGCCGCGCAGCACGTTGAAGAGCTGCGGGAGCTCGTCGAGCGAGTAGCGGCGCAGCACGCGGCCGACGGGCGTGACGCGCGGGTCGTCGCGCATCTTGAACAGCGGGCCGGCACCGTCGTTCTGCTCCTCGAGGTGCTGGACCTCGCGGTCGGCCCCGGCGCGCATCGACCGGAACTTGAACATGGGGAACGTCCGTCCGTTGCGGCCGACGCGCTCCTGACGGAAGAGCACCGGGCCGCGGCTGGTGAGGCGGACGGCGAGCGCGACGATCACGAGCACCGGGAGCGCGGCGAGCGTGATGAGCGCCGCTCCCGCCCAGTCGATGACGGACTTCACGGCGAACTTGGGGCCGGTGAAGCGCGGCGCGTCCACGTGCAGGAGCGAGACGCTCTCCGCCGGCGTGATGGTGATGCGGGGACCGGCGACGTCCGCGAGCTCGGCCGTGAGCATGAGGTCGACGCCGTACGGCTCGAGCTCCCAGCCGAGCCGGCGGACGACCTCGGCCGTGATGGCGTCCGAGCCCGAGACGGCGACGACGTCCGCGCCGACCCGCGTGGCGACCTCGCCCGCGTGCCGCAGCTCCCCGAGGACGGGGACGCCGCGGATCTCCTCGCCCGCCCCGAACCCGCCCGACGGGACGCACACGCCCACGACGCGGTACCCCGACTCGTCGCGGCCGTTGAGGTCGCGGATGAGCCGCTCGGCCTGGTCGCGGTGACCGATCGCGAGCACAGCCGACCGCATGCGACCGTGGGCCCGCTGACCGTGCAGCCACTGCCGCCACGCGTACCGGCCGAGGAGCAGGCCGCCGAGGCCGATCGGGAACGCGAACGCGAGGTACCCCCGCGCCTCCGGGAAGCGGAGCAGGAACGCGAGGACCGCGAGGACGGCGAAGAGGCGCCACGACGCGTCGAAGATCCGGTGGTACTCGGTGGGGCCGCTCCCCATCACCCGCGGGTCGCGCGTCCGGCTCGCGACGAGCGAGACGGACCAGGCGACCCCGACCAGCAGGCTGAGCACGACGTACGGAACGCGTGCCTCACGGACGGGCTCGTCGATGAACTGGTCCCAGCGCAGGAAGTAGGCGACGAGGACGGCGACGACGATCACGGCGGTGTCGGTGAGCAGGAGCCGGCGCCGGTAGGCGACCTCCCAGCCCTGGGCCGCGAACGCGGCGCGCGCGGCGCGGATCCGCGCCGCGGGAGTCGTGGAGAGAAGGGTGCGCAGGCTCCGCCTGGCGTCCTCGGTGACGCTGTGGGACATGCGTCCACCTCCGGTCGGTTCCACACCCTGCATGGCGACTCATCCTAGGGTTCAGAAACTGCGGGAACGAGGGTTGCCAGGGGGTTTCACCCGGGTGAGAAGACGTTCCGCACCGTCACGGTCGGAGTCGTCCTGAGGGGCAGGATCCTGCGGATCTCGTGCCGCGCTAGCCGCTCGGAGAAATAGATTGGACGGGTGTCCAGGTTCCACGTTCTGCCGAAGGTCCGGATACATCGGACGAAGGTCCCGAAGCGATGTGCGGCCCGGCGCCGACCAGATCCACCTGGACGAGTGACCATGTGTGGAGGCCGTAGCGCGGCGCCTGCATCCTAGCGTGCCGTTGCGAGCGGTCCCGACGTGTGTTCACACCAGAAGGAGATGTGGTGCAGGTCACGGGTGTGACAGCCAGGAGCGGGTGAAAAACCGCGCGGTGGCTACGATGCCCCTGTGCCCTCGTTCGTCACGCTGCTGCTCCACCCCGACCGCCGCCGCCCCGACCCCGGGCCCTGGCGGGTCGACCTGCGCGTCGTGATCCTCGTCGGCATGGGCCTCTGGACCGTCGCGCTCGTCGTGTGCACGGCCCTCCTCGCGACCGGCGCGATCACGCCGCGCGCCGTCGCGACGTGCGGCGTCGGCCTCGTCCTCGGCCTGCTCGGCCTCGTGTGGGAGCGCCGGAACCGCACCCGCTACCGCGCGTCCTCGGACGACTGAGGGTCGTCCCAGGCGGTCCGCGCGAGCGCGTCCTGCGCCGCGTCGGGGTCGCGGAGCGCCTGCTCGAGCACGAACCGCGCGCCGTGGCGCCCCGTCGCGACCGCGAGCCCCGCCGCGAGCCCGGCCGGGCCGGTCGCGTGGACCACGGCGTCCGCTCCCCCGCCGTGCTCCACCCACCACGGCACCGCGACCCCGCCCACGCGCAGGTCGTCGTGACGTTCCCAGGTGCGGGGCGCCGCGCCGTCGAGGACCGCGCGCACCGCCTCGGGGACGTCGCCACGACGGCCCGGGGCGTCGGGGGCGGGCGCGGTGCGCGGGACGGTCCGGACGTCCAGGAGGTCGGCGACCTCGGCCAGCAGACCCGGCGGCGCCGGGAGGACCGCGCGGACGGGTGACCACATCGGGTCGGGGGCGACGGCGACGTCGTCCGCGCCGACCACCAGCACCGCCCCGGCACGCAGCGCGGGCAGGCGCTCGGGCGGCGGGTCCAGCCGCTCGCCCCGGGCCGCGAGGGCGCCGAGCGCGCGCCAGAGCGTCAGCGCGGCCCGCGCGTCGACCGCCTCTCCGACGTCGGGCAGGTCGTCCAGCAGCTCGACCCACTCGTCCGGCGCGAGCTCCGCGAGGTCCCGCACGCCGCCCAGCGCGGCCAGCACCTCGTCGTCGAGCCCCGCCACGTCCGGCGGGGCCGGGCGCAGGAACGGGACGTGCCGGAGGCCCGACCCGAGCGCGAACGCGCCGCCGAGCTCCTCGCGCAGCCACCACGCGGTGTAGGAGCGCGCCGTGGTGGTCCGACCTCCCTCGGCCCGCACCGGGGCGAGCAGCGCCTCCCGGGTCCCGGGCTCCGTGGCGAGGCGCGCGAGCGCGTCCGGCCACGCCGCGTCGGCGACCGCGTCGAGGTCCGCGACCGCGAGGACGTCGCCCGCGTACGCCTCGGGACCGAGCGTCGCCGCGAGGTACGCGAGGTACCCGCCCCAGTCGGACAGCCAGCCCTCCGGGGCGTGCGGGTCCAGGTCCGGCTCGTCGTCCGACGCCGGCGTGAGCACGTCGCGCACGCGCAGCACCCCGAGCCCGTCGGCCGCGCCCACCGCGCGCAGCACCGGCTCGCCCCAGCGGTCGACGACCGCGGGATCGACCAGGTCGAGCGTGTCGAGCGCGTCCGCGGCCCACGTCCCGGGCAGCGCGCAGCCGCGCACGGGCGACCAGCCACCGTCCGCCGTCGGCACGGGCAGCTCGCCCCACCAGAAGGGCAGGCCCGCCCGCGCCGGGTCCGGTGCCGCGCGCACCGCGGCAGCGACCAGCGCGAGCAGCCGGCCCACGTCCGCCGTCGGGTCGTCGCCCGCGTCCGCCGCGTCCGAGGCCGCCAGGACGCGCTCGCGCACCGCCCCCTCGGAGAGCACCGCCCGGAGGTGGGTCGCCCGTGCCCCGAGCCGTTCGAGCAGCGGGTGCGCGGCCCGCGGGTCGACCACGCGCAGCCCGAGCTCGGCCGCGTCGCGCGCGTCGAGCGCACCGCCGTCCGACGGCTCGCCCGGCCCGGCGTCCAGGAGCAGGAGCCCGCGCGCGCCGCGCACGACCTGCCCGCCGAGCAGCGGCACGGGGAGCGCCCCCAGGGCCTCGAGCACCGACCTGTCGCCGGCGTGCGGTGCCAGCGCGTCGTACAGCGACCGCCAGCGCGCCGGGTCGGCGACGAGCGGGAGGTCGTCCACGACGTCCGCGAGGTCCACGACCCGTGTGCCGAGCGACCGCGCGACCGCACGGAGCGGCCCCGGGACGTCCACCAGGTGGGCGACCCCCAGCTCGGACCGCACGCGCGCGTCGCCCACGTCCCCCGCGAGGACGCACGCCTCGGCGGGCGTGACCAGGGCCTGCCGCACGGTCGCCGCCGCGCCCCCGTCCTCGAGCACGTCGTCGTCGGCACGGAGAACCCCCGCGGCGGGGCGCGCGACCGGCGCGTCGAGCGGCAGGAGCGGGGTCCGGGCGAGCGCCGCCTCGGCCGACGCGCGGACCTCCGCGTCGACGGCGCTCGCCGGCAGCCCGGTCGGGACGAGGGCGAGCACGTCGGCACCGCGCTCGGGCGCGAGCTCGCCGAGCAGCTCCGCGTACGCACGCCCCGCCGCACGCGCCACGTGCGCGGTGACCGGCCCGGGCGGGACGTGCCGGCGCGCCGGGTCCAGCGGGAAGGTCGCCAGGAGCAGCGCGGGGAAGGTGAGGCGCTCGTCGGTGGGGGTCGGGGCGTGCAGCACGTCGGTGCGCGCCCCGTCGTCCGGGAGCGCCCACGTGACCGACCACCGCGTCGACGCACGCTCCTCGACCGGGCGGTCCGCGAGCAGCGCCGCGTCGATCGTCCCCTCGCGCCGCAGGACGGTCCACCGGTCGGCGACGTCCGCGACCCGTCGCTCCTCGACGCCGTCCCCGGCCACGACGACCTCGGCGAGCGCCGGGAGCGCGAGCAGGAGCGGGTCCCCCACGTCGGCGAGCTCCGCGCGGACGGCGGCGAGGGCGTCCGCGTCGCGCAGCTCGATCTCGACGACCGTGTCGTACCCCGGCGGCACCTCGACACGGGCCGGGAACGGGAGTCGCAGCGCCGGGAGCCGGTCGCCGCGGCGCGCCACCTCGGCGGCGAGGTCCGGACGGTCGGCGACCACGTCGTCGAGCGCGGCGCGCGTGCGCGCGACCGAGAGCTCGACGGCGCGCTCGCCCGTCCCGACCCGGACCCGGTCGGAGACCGCGCGGACCGCGGCGAAGCCGACCCCGAACCGTCCCACCGTGGGCGTCCGACCGTCGGCGTCGCGCGGGCTGCGTCCGGTCGCGGAGGCACGGAGCGCGACGAGCGACGCGACGCCCGAGGCGTCCAGCGGCTCGCCCGTGTTCGCCGCGCGCAGCACCCAGGGCTCGTCCGGTCCCGACGGCGCGTGCAGGCTCAGGCGCAGCCGCCCCGGGACCCCGGCGCGGGCCGCGGCGTCCGCGGCGTTCTGCGCGAGCTCGACGACGACGCGCCCCCGGTACGACCCGTGGGCGTGGTCCTCCTCGGTGTTCGCGTCCTCGCGCAGCCGCGTCGGCGACGACCGCCACGCCTCCAGGACCGCACGGCGCAGCGCGGCCGTCCCGAAGACGTCGTCCGTCACTCCTGCGGCTCGTCTGCCGCCCGCTCGGGGGCCGGCTGCGCGTCGGCCGCCGGGGCCTCCGGGGTGGTCCCCGGGTCGGGGGCGTCGGCCGGTGGGGCCTCCGGAGCGGTCTCCGGGTCGGCAACCTCCGCCGGCGCCCCGGAGGCTGCGACCGCGGCCTCCGGCTCGGCCGTCGCCGCCTCGTCGGCCGTCGCCCCGTCCTCGGCGGGCACCGCCGGCGGGGCGACGGACTCGAGCAGGGAGACGATCTCGACGTGCAGCTCGTCGACCAGGGGGTCGGCGTCGGGCCAGTCGCTCCGCTGCGGCTCGACGTCGGTCTCCGAGTGCGCACCGCACCCGTGGTCGAGGCTCACGACCTTGCCGTCGTCGGGCGACCACTCGTTCGCGCACACGCCGAACACCTGGCCGAGGCTGCCCTGGAGGGTGACGAGGAAGCCGCACGACCCGCACTCCGCGGCCGAGGCGACCGCACCGCGGGCCGTCGGGCCGCGCGAGCCGCGGTACCAGCGCTCGGCGGCCTCGTCCCGACCCTGCGGGGACAGCACGCGGGCGCGCGCGAGGGCGAGCTCGTCGATCGCGACGGCGTCCTGCTCCTCGTCGCCCGTCGGGACGTAGCCGGGCTCGAGGCGCGGGTCGTCGGCGCGGAACGGGAGCACGTCGCCCGGCCCCACGTCGCCGGGCTGCAGGCGCTCGGACCACGGGAGCCACGACGGCGCGAGCAGCGCGCCGTCGCCCGGCAGCAGCTCGACCTCGCACACCGTGGCCGTCCGCCCGCGCGGCACGCGCGCGAGGGTGACGGTCCAGTGCCAGCCGCGGTAGCCGCGCATCGTGCACGCGAACCGGTGGGAGATGAGGCGGTCCGCCTCGGCGAAGGTGCCGAGGTGCTCCCCGACGTCCTCGGGTCGCTCGGCGACCTCCTGGGCCGCGGCGCGCGCGAGCTCGACCGCGCCCGTGAGCACGGCGTCGCGCGCGGCACGCGCGGACACTCCCCGGGAACGCTCCTCGGCAGCAGCCACGGCGACCATGTCAGCCCTCGATCTCGTCGGCGACCACGCGCAGGACCTTGGCGACCATCGTGGCCTTGCCCTTCTCCGGGTAGCGGCCCTTGCCGAGCCCGTCGCGGATCCGGTCGAGCTCCTTGATGAGGTCCTCCACGATGACCGCCATCTCGTCCGCCGAGCGGCGCTTCGCCTTGACCACGGACGGCGCCGGGTCGAGGAACGTGACCGCGAGCGCCTGCGGGCCCCGCCGTCCGTCGGCGACGCCGAAGTCCACCCGGGCGCCCGGCTTGGGCGCGGGGGCGTCGGCGGGCAGCGCGGAGGCGTGCAGGAAGACCTCGCCGCCGTCGTCGTTGGCGATGAAGCCGAACCCGCGTTCGGTGTCGAACCACTTGACCTTGCCGGTGGGCACGTGAACCTCGTTCGTGCTCGTAGGAACCAGAACCCCCAGGCTACCGGCCACGCGGCGGCAAAGCCGCATCCATACCGCTGGCACGCTCCCGGAGCCCGCCGTGCCGCGCCGTCGGTCCGGTCAGCGCGCCGCCGACCGGGCGACCACGCCCGCGTCCGCCCCCGCCCGCAGGGCGACGGCGTCGAACCAGTCGGCGTAGTCGGCCACCGTGCGGTGGAGGTGGCCGAACAGCTCGAAGGACACGGTGCCGAACAGGGTGGTCCAGGCCATGAGCGTGCGCACGACGGCCTCCGCCGGGGCGTCGGCCGCGACGAGCCCGCGGGACGCGACGTACGCGACGGCGGGGGCGACGAGCGCGTCCGCGTCCCCGGCCGACGGCGGGGCGGGCGCGGGGCCCTCGCCGCCCGCCCAGGAGTCGGCGACGACGCGGACGAGGGTCCGCACGACGCGCGTCGCGGGCTCGACGGTGTCCTGCGGCGCCGCGTACCCGGGGACGGGCGTGCCGTAGAGCAGGGCGAAGTCGCCGGGACGCTCGACGCACCAGGCCCGCAGCGCGCGGCACGCGGCGAGCCACCGGCCGGTCAGGTCGTCGCGCGCGACCGCGGCCTCCGCCGCCTCGACCGCGGCGCCGAGCTCGTCGTAGCACTCGACGAGGAGCGCCGTGAGGAGCGCGTCGCGGCTCGGGAAGTAGCGGTAGACGGCCGACGACACCATCCCGACGTCGCGCGCGACGGCCCGGAGCGAGAGCCCGGCGGGGCCGTCGGCGACGAGGCGCGCGCGGGCGGCGTCGAGGATGTCGCGCGTCAGGGTCTCGCGCGCCAGGGCGCGTGCCGTGCGAGGAGCCGTCATCCCGACAGGGTGACAGACGAGAGCGGCGCCCACAAACGAGAGCGGTGCTCTTGCAATGGATGCCGACCCGTGCCATGCTCCTCGACGAAGCGAGAGCACTGCTCTCGGAAAGGAGACCTCATGACCAACGCACCGTCCTCGTCCGACCGGCACGTCGTCGTCGGCGCCGGGCCCGTCGGCCGACACGTCGCCGCCGAGCTCGCGGCCCGCGGGTCGCACGTCACCGTCGTCACCCGCAGCGGCCGGGACACCGGCGTCGCGGGCGCCACCCACCGCGCCCTCGACGCCTCCGACGCCGACGCCCTGACCCGCGTCGCCGACGGCGCCGACGTGCTCTACAACTGCGCCAACCCCGGCGACTACACGCAGTGGGAGCGCGTCTGGCCGCCCCTCGCGACCGCGCTGCTCACCGCCGCCGAGCGCACCGGCGCCGTCTACGCGATCACCGGCAACCTCTACCCCTACGGCCCCGTCGACGGGCCGATGACCGAGGACCTGCCCGATGTCGCGACCGACCACAAGGGGGTCCTGCGCGCCCGGCTGTGGGCCGACGCGCTGGCCGCGCACCGTGCCGGGCGCGCGCGCGTCGTCGAGGTGCGCAGCTCCGACTTCGTCGGGCCCGGCGTCGGGGGCAACGGGCACGTCTCGCGCGTCGTGCCGGCAGCCCTGCGCGGGCGCGCCGTGACGATGATCGGGCGCACCGACCTGCCGCACTCGTTCACCGACGTCCAGGACGCCGCCCGCACCCTGGTCGCCGCGGCGGCCGACCCCGACGCGCACGGCCGCACGTGGCACACCCCGAGCAACCCGCCCCGCACCCAGCGCGAGGCGCTGACCGACGTCCTCGCGAGCGTCGGGCGACCGCCCGTCCGGGTCCGCTCCCTGCGCGGCGCCGGCCTCGCCGCCGCCGGCCTGTTCTCGCCGCTGCTGCGCGAGCTGCGCGACCTCGCCTACCAGTGGGAGCGGCCCTACGTCCTCGACGACACCGCGGCACGCGCCCGCTTCGGGATCGAACCCACGCCCTGGGACGAGGTCTGCCGCCGCACCGCCCGCGGCTGATCACCGGACCCGTCGACATCGGCGAACACAGTCGAGCTCGGCGGTCCGAGTCGAGGTCGGCGGTCGTACGTGCCGACGTCGGCAGAACCTGCCGAACACGTGCTGCGGCCCTGAACGGCACGGGGTCGCCCCGGGGCGCCGTCCACAACCTCCGCACCGTGCGGTCGTCGTCCACAGCTCCGGTACCGCCCGGCCGGCGGTGGTCTCAGGAGCGGCAGGATCTCTCCCCATGCCGAGTCGAGAGCCCCCGACCCCCCTCCACCTCGCGCACGAGCACCTCCCGGAAGAGGTCCGACGCCGGCTCGCCACCGGCGAGTGGGAACGGGTGCGGCGCGGTGCGTACCGCGACACGTCCCCGCCCGACGTCCCGCCCCTCGCGGCGGCGCGGACCCTCGCGGTCGCCCGAGCCCGTGCCGTCGCCCGAGCCCTGCGCGCCGACCCCGTCGTGAGCCACGCGTCCGCAGCGCTCCTGCACGGCCTGCCCGTGTGGGAGCTCCCCACGACGACCCACGTGGTCCAGCCGTACCGCAGGTCGGGATCCGCGGCGCGCGACGTGACGCGGCACGTCGGCGAGGTGGGCGCCGAGGACCGGGCGACGATCCGCGGCGTCACCGCGACCTCGCTCGCGCGCACCGTCGCCGACTGCCTGCGCACGTTGCCCGCGCTCGACGGACTCGTCGTGGCGGACGCGGCGCTCGCGCGGGGCGTCCGGCGGTCCGACGTCGCGGCCGTCCTCGACCGGTCACCGCGAGGTCGCGGATCCCGTCGGGCCCGGCACGTGCTCGAGCTCGCGGACCCGGGCGCGGAGTCGGCCCGCGAGACCTGGCTGCGGTACATCCTCCTGCGGACCGGGTTGCCGCGCCCGGAGACGCAGGTGCCGCTCCGCACCGAGGTCGGTCCGGTGCGGGTCGACCTGGGCTGGACGCGGTGGCGGCTGCTGCTGGAGTTCGACGGCCTGGTGAAGTACCGCACCGGCCCGTCCGGGCTGGCGCCGCGCGAGGACCCGGGCCGCGTGCTCGTCCAGGAGAAGCTGCGGCAGGAGGCGGTCGAGCGCACGGGGAACCGCCTGCTGCGCGTCACCTCCCGGGACCGGCCGTCCCACGTCGTCGCGCGGGTGCTGCGGCACGTCCCGCCCGACGTCGTCCGCGGCCTCCGCCCCGACCCGTTCCTCCCGCCTCTGTGAGCTCGGCGGTCCGGCACGAGGTCGGCACGTTCCGTCGAGATCGGCGGTCCTGACTGCCGATCTCGACCGCGATCACCGATCTCGTGGGACCGGGCCCGGCGCGTAACATCGAACGGATGGCCACCTCCCGGCCCGAGCGGGCTCCGACGTACAGCGAGTCGCTGCGCCAGCGCGACGACGCCGCCCTGGTCGCGCTGCTCCGGCGGCGGCCCGACCTCGCGACGCCGTCGCCCTCGACCCTGCTCTCGCTCGCCGCGCGCGCGATGAACCGGACGAGCCTGGAGCGTGCGCTCGCCGGGCTGGACGAGCTGACGCTCCACGTCCTGGAGGCGGTGCTGGTGCTCGACTCCGTGGGGTCGCCCGCGACGGCGGCGGCGGTCGCGCGGGCGACGGGCGTCGACCGCGCGCGCGTCACCTCCGCGCTCGCCCTCCTCGACGAGCTCGCGCTCGTCTGGACCCCCGGCGCACGGTCGGCCGGGTTCCGCCCGGCGCCGGGCGTCGCGGAGGTCCTCGGCCCTCACCCCGCCGGCCTCGGCCCCGTCGCGGCCCTCGCCGCGGGCGACGCGGGCGCGGCGGGGAGGGGCGACCTGCCCGACGACGCCCCGCCCGGCACCCGGGCGATCCTCGACGCGCTGACGTGGGGACCGCCCGTCGGCGTCGCCCCCCGCGCGGACGCGTCCGCGCGGCGCGCGACGGACTGGCTCGTCGAGCACGGCTACCTGCGCGCGACGGACGAGCGGCACGTCGTGCTGCCGCGCGAGGTCGGGCTCGCCCTGCGCGGTGGCCGCACCCATCGCGACGTCCGGACGGCTCCTCCGGTCCCGGACGTCCGCGACCTCCCGCCCGCGACGGTCGACGCGGAGTCCGCGAGCGCCGGGCTCGAGGCCGTGCGGCTCGTCGCGCGGCTCGTGGCGCACTGGACCGAGCACCCGCCGGGCGTGCTGCGCGCCGGCGGGCTCGGGGTGCGCGACCTGCGGCGGGCCGCCGTCGCGCTCGAGGTGGACGACCCGACGGCGGCCGCGGTCGTCGAGCTGGCCGCGGCGGCGGGGCTCGTGGCCGACGACGGCGACGACCCGCCGACGTTCGCCCCGACGCTCGCCGCGGAGGACTGGCTCGACGACGACCTGGGCGACCGCTGGGCGACGCTCGCCCGCGGCTGGTGGCGCTCGCGCCGCACTCCCTGGCTCGTGGGCAGCCGCGACGAGAAGGGCGCCCTGCGCGCCGCGCTCGACCCGGAGCTGTGGCGCCCCTGGGTGCCCCGGCTGCGGCGGTCCGTCCTGGACGTCCTCGACCTCGCCCCCGGGCGCCCGCTCGCCGCGGCCGACGTCGTCGCGGTGCTGCGGTGGCGCACGCCGCGGGCGGTGCCACCGGAGCAGGCCGTCGCGGGGCTGCTGCGCGAGGCCGCGTTGCTCGGGGTCACCGGTGCGGGCGCGCTCGCTCCCCCGGGACGTGTCCTCCTCGGTGCCGACGACGTGCAGGCGTCGTCCGGGACCGGCCCGACGGACCTCGGCGCCGCCTTCGAGGCGGTGCTCCCGGCCGAGGTCGACGACCTGCTGCTCCAGGGCGACCTCACGGGCATCGTGCCGGGGCGGCCGTCGCGCACGCTCGAGCGGCTCGTCGAGGTCGCGGCGGACGTCGAGTCGCGCGGCGCCGCGACGACGGTCCGGTTCACACCCGACTCCGTCCTGCGCGCGCTCGACCGCGGCGCGACGGCCGACGAGCTCCTCGCCGAGCTCGCCGCGCACTCGCGCACCCCCGTGCCGCAGCCGCTCGAGTACCTGGTGCGCGACACGGCGCGCCGCCACGGCCGGGTCCGCGTGGGGACGGCGTCGTCGTACGTGCGCGCGGAGGACCCGGTGCTGCTCGCGGGGATCGCGGAGGACCCGGCGCTGCGCGGGCTGGGCCTCGCGCTCCTCGCGCCGACCGTGCTCGCGTCGGCCGCGCCCGCCGGGGAGCTCCAGGAGGCGCTGCGCGCCCGCGGCGTGCCGGCGGTCGTCGAGGGCCCGGACGGGCGTGTGCTCGTCGCGGACCGGGCCGGCCGGCGGGGCGCTCCCGACGGCGTCGCACCGTCCCGACGCGGCCGGGTCGCCACCGCGGGGCGGCGCGCGGGCGGGCGCGCGCGGACCGGCGTCGTCCCCGGTTCCGGGGCGCGCGTCGACGAGCCGGGCGGCGCCGCCGAGCGCACGCAGCGGTTCGCGGACCTCGTCGCCCGCCTGCGCGCGGAGGACGCGCGCTCCGCCGAGCGCGCGGGGGACGGCGCGGGCGGGCGGCCCGGACGGACGGCCCTCGCGGAGGGCGACGGGACGCGCGCGGGCGAGCGGACGCCGTCGGGCACGAACGGACGCGCCGACGGGTACGGCCCTGCGGAGGGAACATCCGACCCGGTGGCCGCGTTGGGTCTGCTGCGCGAGGCGATCGCCGACGGGGCGCTGGTCTGGCTCGAGGTCGTCGGACCGACGGGCTCGCAGGACCGCCGCCGCGTCCGACCGCTGACCCTCGACGCGGGACGGCTGCGCGCGCAGGATCCCGCGCGCGACGCGGAGCTGACGGTCGCGGTCCACCGCATCGCGTCCGTCACCCCCGACACCCCGCCGAGGTAGAGCCCTGGTAGCGCGAGGGAGAACCGTGGTCACGACCACGCCTCGACCTCGCGGCACCACGGCTCCACCTCGCGCGACCACGGCTCTACCTCGGCAAGGAGACACATGACCGACGGACCTCTCATCGTCCAGAGCGACAAGTCGCTCCTGCTCGAGGTCGACCACCCGCGCGCCGACGACGCGCGGCGCGCCATCGCGCCGTTCGCCGAGCTCGAGCGCGCCCCCGAGCACGTCCACACCTACCGGCTCACGCCGCTCGGGCTGTGGAACGCGCGCGCGGCCGGGCACGACGCCGAGCAGGTCGTCAACACGCTCATCGAGTACTCGCGCTACCCCGTGCCCCACGCGCTGCTCATCGACGTCGCGGAGACGATGTCGCGGTACGGGCGGCTCACGCTCGCGCAGCACCCGACGCACGGGCTCGTGCTCGAGGCGACGGACCGCGCCGTCCTCGCCGAGGTGCTCAAGTCCAAGCGCACCGCCGGCCTGGTGGGCGAGCGGATCGACGACACGACCGTCGTCGTGCACCCGTCCGAGCGCGGCCACCTCAAGCAGGTCCTCGTGAAGCTCGGCTGGCCCGCCGAGGACCTCGCGGGGTACGTCGACGGCGAGAAGCACGCCATCGCGCTCAGCCCGACGACGCCGCCGCGCGCCGAGGGCGAGGAGCCGAAGCCCTGGGAGATGCGCCCGTACCAGGCGCAGGCGGTGGACGGGTTCTGGCACGGCGGGAGCGGCGTCGTCGTGCTGCCGTGCGGCGCGGGCAAGACGATCGTCGGCGCGGGCGCGATGGCGAAGTCCGGGACGACGACCCTCATCCTCGTGACGAACACGGTGAGCGCGCGCCAGTGGCGCGACGAGCTCGTGCGGCGCACGACGCTCACCGAGGACGAGATCGGCGAGTACTCCGGCGCGCGCAAGGAGATCAAGCCCGTCACGATCGCGACCTACCAGGTGCTGACGACCAAGCGGAAGGGCGTGTACACGCACCTCGAGCTGCTCGACGCCCGCGACTGGGGCCTCGTCGTGTACGACGAGGTGCACCTGCTGCCCGCGCCGATCTTCCGCATGACGGCGGACCTGCAGGCGCGCCGCCGCCTCGGGCTCACCGCGACGCTCGTGCGCGAGGACGGCCGGGAGGACGAGGTGTTCTCGCTCATCGGGCCCAAGCGGTACGACGCCCCGTGGAAGGACATCGAGGCGCAGGGCTACATCGCGCCCGCCGACTGCGTCGAGGTGCGCCTCACGCTGCCCGAGTCCGACCGCATGACGTACGCCGTCGCCGAGCCCGAGGACAAGTACCGGCTCGCCGCGACCGCCGCGGGCAAGAACCGGGTCGTGGAGCAGATCGTCGCGCAGCACCCGGACGACCAGGTGCTCGTGATCGGCCAGTACCTCGACCAGCTCGAGGAGCTGTCGCAGCACCTCGACGCGCCGCTCATCACGGGCGCGACGACGGTCCGCGAGCGCCAGCGCCTGTTCGACGCGTTCCGCTCGGGCGAGATCTCGCGGCTCGTCGTGTCGAAGGTCGCGAACTTCTCCATCGACCTGCCGGAGGCCTCGGTCGCGATCCAGGTGTCCGGGTCGTTCGGGTCGCGCCAGGAGGAGGCCCAGCGCCTCGGCCGCGTCATGCGCCCGAAGTCCGACGGCCGCACCGCGCACTTCTACGCCGTCGTCGCGCGCGACACGGTCGACCAGGACTTCGCGGCGCACCGCCAGCGGTTCCTGGCGGAGCAGGGGTACGCCTACCGCATCGTCGACGCGGAGGACCTGGGCGTCGTGCAGTGACGGGTGGGGACCGCAGCGCAGCAAGGTACCCGCCCGGCACGGAACGACGCCCAGGGCCGACCGAGAACGCACAGGACCTCGCCGTCGTGCAGTGACGGGTGGGGACCGCAGCGCAGCAAGGTACCCGCCCGGCACGGAACGACGCCCAGGGCTGACCGAGAACGCACAGGACCTGGGCGTCGTGCAGTGACGAGGCCCCCGCTCCGTTGAGTGCTGGGGATGTGTCGTCGCGGGGCGGTTCTGCCGACAGATCCCCAGCACTCGGCGCACGTCCCACGATGTGAGAGCGCTCCCAAGGAGTTACTGACAAGACAGTCAGTCGTGGCCTAGGCTCCCCGCATCAGCGCGACGACGCGCTGGCGTCGGCGCGCTGGCGTCGGCTCCCCGTTCGAAGGAGAACACCCACCGTGACCCTCTCGACGACCATCCCCGACGCGGGCAGGACAGCCCGTCGAGCCCGCGCCGCCGGTGCGGGCGTGGCGGCGCTCGCCGTGGCCGCGACGGGCGTGGCGCTCGGTGCGCCCGCCACGGCCGCCCCGGCCACCGATCCCGACCTCGGACCGAACGTCGTCTTCATCGACGACTCGTGGTCGGTGGACCAGATCAACACCTACCTCGCGTCGATCAACGACGAGGCGGAGTTCAGCCAGGACCGGCACGCCGTGTTCTTCGAGCCCGGCGTCTACGGCGACGCGTCCGGCCAAGACGACCCCGCGACGGCGACGGGGATCGTCAACGCGGAGGTCGGCTACTACACCGCGATCGCCGGCCTCGGCGCGCAGCCGGACGACGTGCTCATCAACGGCGCGCTGAGCGTGCAGCCGGTCGTGAGCTGCCCGAACAACCCGTGGAGCTGCCAGGACCCGGGCTCGCTGACGCGCTTCTGGCGCTCGCTGAGCAACGTGGCGATCAACCCGATCCAGCGGCCGGTCGACGAGGACGTGAACCGCCCGTTCCCGGCCGGGATCACCGACCCGCACCAGCTCCGGTTCGCGGTGTCGCAGGCCGCGCCGCTGCGCCGGGTCGACATCCAGGGCGACCTCACGGTCTTCGGCCGCTTCGGCGAGTACGCGAGCGGCGGCTACCTCGCCAACTCGCGCGTCTCGGGCCGCCTCGTGACCGGCTCGCAGCAGCAGTGGTACACGCGCAACTCCGAGGTCGGCACCTGGGACGGCGGCGTGTGGAACATGGTGTTCTCCGGCGTCGAGGGCGCCCCGGCCACGGACTTCGGCCCCCGGTCCGACGGCACCACCGGCAACAAGACGACGCTCGACACGACCCCGCTGAGCCGGGAGGCGCCGTTCCTGTTCCGTGACGGCGAGGACCTCGCCGTGTTCGTGCCGCACGCGCGGACCGAGACGCGCGGCGTCGACTGGTCGACCGACGCCGACGCGGGCCAGAAGCTCTCCCTCGACGCCTTCTTCGTCGCCCACGAGGGCGACTCGGCGGCGGAGATCAACGCGGCCCTCGCGACCGGCAAGAACCTCCTGCTCACGCCCGGCGTCTACCACCTCGACGAGGCGATCCGCGTCGAGAACCCCGACACGGTCGTCCTGGGCCTCGGCTACGCGTCCCTCGCCCCGACGTCGGGCACCGCGGCGCTGGAGATCGGCGACGTCGCGGGCGTGAAGGTGGCGGGCATCACGGTCGACGCCGGACCCGTCGAGTCGGACGTCCTCGTGCGCGTCGGTCCGGCGGACGCGCACGTGGCGGACGCCGCCGACCCGACGACGCTCACCGACGTGTTCGTCCGCGTCGGCGGGCCGTGGGTCGGCAAGGCGACGACGAGCATCGAGGTCAACAGCGACCACGTGCTGCTCGACCACATCTGGGCCTGGCGCGGGGACCACGGCAGCGGCATCGGGTGGGACCAGAACACGGGCGACCACGGCGTCGTCGTGAACGGCGACGACGTGACCGCCACGGGCCTGTTCGTCGAGCACTACCAGAAGAACCAGACGATCTGGAACGGCGAGCGCGGCCGCACGGTCTTCTACCAGAGCGAGATCCCCTACGACGTGCCGAGCCAGGCCGCGTTCATGGACGGCGACCGCACGGGGTACGCGTCGTACCGGGTGGGCGACCACGTCCGGCGGCACGACGCCGTCGGGCTGGGCGTGTACTCGTTCTTCAACCAGGGCGTCGACGTGCGCGTCGCGAGCGGCATCCAGGCGCCCGTCCGCGCAGGCGTGACGTTCCGGTCGATGACGAGCGTCTTCCTCAACGGGTCGGGCGGCATCGAGCACGTCGTCAACGACACGGGCGCTCCCGCCGTCGGCTCGTTCGCGTCCCCGCAGGTCGTGGCGTACCCGACCGACCTCCCCGCGGAGGCCGACGTCACGGTCGAGGCCACGACGCGCTGCCTCGCGGGCACGGCGTACGTCGCGGTCCGGGCGACCAACGGCGGCGACGCGCCGCTCGCGGTGACGCTCTCGACGCCGTTCGGGTCGCGCACCGTCGCGAGCGTCGCCCCGGGCGCGAACGCGTACCAGTCGTTCGCGGTGCGCGCCGCCTCGGTGGCGGCGGGCGACGCTGTCGTCAGCGCGGTCGCCGGAGGCGTCACGAGCGAGGTCAGCGCGCCCTACGCGGCGCTGACCTGCGGGTGACCGACCGCACCGGTCGAGCGTCACGAGGCCCGTCTCCCCGAGAGGGAGGCGGGCCTCCGCCGTCGTGCCGGCCGACGGCGGTGCGCCCCACGGCGCCCCGGCCCCGATTGCGGGACCCCAGGGGCTGGGAAAGGATCGGCGCGTGAGCACGGCCCACCGTCCCTCGCTCCCCCGCGCCGCCGCGGACCGTGGCGCGCGCGCGTCGCTCGCCCTCGTCGCGGCGGCGCTCGTCGCCCTCGTGACCGGCCTCGCCCTGCTCCTCCCCGCCGCGACCGCCCACGCTGTGGCCCCGATGGACGTCGCCGACGAGATCACCGACCCCGACGGCGTGCTCGGCGACCGGACCGACGCGGTCCAGGACGCGCTCGACCGCCTCGCGCAGGACACCGACCTCCAGCTCTTCGTCGTGTACGTCGCGAGCTTCGACGGCATGGACGGCGTCGACTGGGCGAACGCCACGGCGAACGCGTCCGGGCTCGGCGTGGACGACCTGCTGCTCGCCGTCGCGACCGAGGACCGCCGCTACGGGCTCTCCTACGACAACAACGTGTCCCTCACCGACGCCGAGCTGGACCGGATCTCCGCCGCGGTGGAGGACGAGCTGCGGGACGACGACTGGGCGGGCGCCGCGATCGCCGCGACCGAGGTCGCGCGCGGCGCGAGCCAGGGCTCCGGGGGCGTGTCCTGGTTCTGGGTCCTGCTCGGCCTCGGCGTGCTCGTCCTCGTGGTCGTGCTGGTCGTCCGGTCGGTCGCGAAGCGCCGCCGCACCACCCCGGGCGGGGTCCCTGCGGAGGGTGGTCTCGCGGCCCTGCCCACCGACGAGCTCAACCGGCGCGCGAGCGCCGCGCTCGTCGCGATCGACGACGCCGTGAAGACCTCGGAGCAGGAGCTCGGCTTCGCGCAGGCCCAGTTCGGCCTCGAGGCGACGCGACAGTTCTCCGCCGCGCTCGCCGAGGGCAAGCAGAAGGTCTCCGAGGCGTTCATGCTGCGCCAGCAGCTCGACGACGACCGCCCCGAGACCGAGCCGCAGGCCCGGGACGCGATGGCCCGCATCGTCGCGCTGTGCGACGAGGTCGCGGCGTCCCTCGACGCCCAGTCGCGCACCTTCGACGAGCTGCGCGACCTCCAGGCGCGCGCCCCGCAGGTGCTCGACGAGACCGACCAGCGCGCGAGCGAGGTCCTCGCCCGCGTCGAGCCGGCGCGCGCGACGCTCGACGCGCTCGCTCGCACGTACCCGCCGACGTCGCTCGCGTCCGTCGCGCAGAACCCCGACCAGGCACAGGCGCTCGTCGCGAACGCCCGCGAGTCCGTCACCCGGGGCCGCGAGGCGCTGGCCGGCAAGGACCGGGCCGCGGCCGTGGCCCTCGCCCGGGCGGCGCAGAACGCCGTGGGGCAGGCGGTCACGCTGCTCGACGCCGTCGACCGGGCCGGCGCGGACCTCGCCGAGTCGGGCCCGCGCCTCGACCGGGGCCTCGCCTCGATCACGTCGGACATCGCCGACGCCGGCCGGCTCGCCCCCGCGGACCCCGCCGTCGCCCCGGCTCTCGCGGAGGCGCAGGCCGCCGCGGCCGCGGCGGGGACCGCGCGCGACGGCGGAGACCCCCTCACTGCGCTGCGGCGCCTCACCGAGGCCGAGGCCGCGCTCGACGCCGCGCTCGCCCCGTTCCGTGAGCGTGCCGAGCAGGCAGCGCGCGCGAACGCGCTCCTGCGCGACACGCTGGCGCGCGTCGACTCGCAGGTCCGCGCGACGAACGACTTCATCGAGACCCGGCGCGGCGCCGTCGGGCCCGAGGCACGCACCCGGCTCTCGGAGGCGATCCGGCTGCTCGGCGAGGCCCGCGCACTCCAGCCGACCGACCCCGTCGCCGCGCTCGAGCGCGCGCAGCAGGCCGACGCGCAGGCGCAGTCCGCCGCGCAGCGCGCCCAGCAGGACGCGTCGAGCTGGCAGTCGTCGCAGGGCGGCGGGATGTTCGGCGGTGGCGGCGGCGGGAGCAACGTCGGGGGCATGGTGCTCGGCGGCATCCTGCTCGACTCGATCCTGCGCGGCGGGGGCGGCGGCCGGTCCGGCGGGTTCGGGGGCGGGAGCTTCGGGGGCGGCTCCGGCGGCGGCGGCTTCGGCGGCGGCCGGTCGGGCGGGCGCTCGGGCGGACGCTCGTCGGGCAGGCGTTCAGGCCGCGGCGGGCGCTTCTGACCAGACTGCGAGCCCCCGGACCAGACCGGACCACGGACGAGACGGACCAGCACACAGCACCGACAGCACGAGACGGCTCATCAGAGAGGGACGACCATGGCGGAGAAGCAGAGCATCTTGGGACGGATCGCGCAGCTCGCCCGCGCGAACATCAACGCGCTCCTGGACAACGCGGAGGACCCGCAGAAGATGCTGGACCAGCTCGTGCGCGACTACACGAACAACATCGCCGACGCCGAGCAGGCCGTCGCGCAGACCATCGGCAACCTGCGCCTCGCCGAGCAGGACTACAACGAGGACGTCGCCGCCGTGCAGGAGTGGGGCCAGAAGGCCGCCGCCGCGTCCGCGCAGGCCGACCGCTACCGGCAGCAGGGCGACACCGCCAACGCCGACAAGTTCGACAACCTCGCCAAGATCGCGCTCGGCAAGCAGATCTCCGCCGAGGGCGAGGTCCGCCAGGCCGAGCCGCTCATCGCGTCCCAGCGCGAGTCCGTCGAGAAGCTCAAGTCCGGCCTCGCGATGATGAAGGACAAGCTGGGCGAGCTGAAGTCCAAGCGCGACTCCCTCGTCGCGCGGCAGAAGAGCGCGCAGGCCCAGCAGACCGTCCAGGGCGCCATCAGCTCGATCAACGTGCTGGACCCCACGAGCGAGATCTCGCGCTACGAGGAGATCGTCCGCCGCGAGGAGGCGCAGGCGATCGGCCAGGCCGAGGTCGCGGCATCGAGCATCGACTCCCAGTTCGCCGAGCTCGAGACGTCCGGCGAGGCCGTCGAGATCGAGGCCCGCCTCGCCGCGCTCAAGCAGGGGTCGTCCCCCGCCCCGCAGGTGTCGCCCACCCAGGTCACGCCCGCGATCGAGTCCGGCACCACGACCCAGGACGCCCCGACCTCCGACTGGTGACGGCCCGCTAGACCCCCGGTCCGCCGAAGGAGAAACCCAGGTCGCGCGCTCCCCCGCGGAAGGGCCGCGGCGTGAGGTCAGGCCGGGACGCTCCGTCCGACGGTCGTGCGGACCTCGGCGACGAAGGCCTCGGCGAGGCGTCGGCCGCCGCCGAGGATCTCCGGCGCGTGCTCGTCGAACCCGGCCAGTGCGGCGGCGGTGTCGACGTCGTCGTACGCGTCGCACCACGCCTCGAAGCCCGCGCGCGCCGTCTCGGGGTGGAACTGCACGCCGAGCGCGGAGCCGAGGCGGAACGCCTGGTAGGGGTACATGTTGGACGACCCGAGCCAGACGGCGCCGCGCGGGAGGTCGACGATCGCGTCGGCGTGCATGCTCGTCACGTACCGCACCGGTGCGTCGCCCGCGGCGAGCGCGGAGAGCACGGGGTCGGCCTCGGCGTCGGCCCGCCAGAACACGCGGGTCGCGCCGGCCTCGCGCCCCGGGGGCGCGGCGACCTGGACCTGGCCGCCGCCGGCGACGGCGAGGAGCTGGGCGCCGAGGCAGATGCCGAGCGTCGGGACGCCGGTCGTCGCGGCCGCGAGCAGGGTCTCGCGCAGCGCGGGGAGCCAGGGGGCGCGCTCGTCGTCGTGCGCGGACATGTGCCCGCCGAGGACGACCAGGCCGTCCCCGACCTCGTCCGCCGACGGAATCGCGTCGCCGTCGTCCGCGCGCACGACCCGCAGGTCGGCGGCGAGCAGCTCGGCGAAGCCGTCGAGCGTGACGTCCGGGGAGTTCTGGACGACCGTGATCCGGACGGTTCCGGTTGCGGCCGTGGCGTCGGTGTCGTACGTGGTCACGAGGTCCGACGGTACCCACTCCGGGGTACCCCGACGCAAACACCCACGTCGTGGACATGGCAGGCGACCGCCGCGCGGATAGGCTGACCAGCATGTCCGACCTCCAGACCCCCGACGGCCGAACGCTGACGACGCCGCGCCGCACCTATCTCGTCGTCGACGGCGAGAACATCGACGCGACGCTCGGCATGAACGTCCTGGGGCACCGGCCCGCGCCGGAGGAGCGGCCACGGTGGGACCGCATCGTGGAGTTCGCCCGTCAGGCCTGGGGCCAGGACGTCACGCCGCTGTTCTTCCTCAACGCGTCGTCGGGCCAGATGCCGATGTCGTTCGTGCAGGCGCTGCTCGCGATGGGCTACCGGCCGATCCCGCTCGCCGGGTCGAGCAGCGAGAAGGTCGTCGACATCGGTATCCAGCGCATGCTGGACGCGATCGTCGACCAGCCGGGCGACGTGCTCCTCGCGAGCCACGACGGCGACTTCCTGCCGCAGGTCGAGACGCTGCTCGAGGACCCCGACCGCCGCGTGGGCGTCCTCGCCTTCCGCGAGTTCGTCAACGTGCGGCTCACCGAGCTCACGGGGCGCGGGCTGCAGGTGTTCGACCTCGAGGACCACGCCGGGGCGTTCACGACCGTCCTGCCGCGCGTGCGCATCATCCCGCTCGAGGAGTTCGACCCGCTGCGCTATCTCTGACCGCCCTGCCGAGTGCCGGGTAGTCGTCGTCGCAGCACGTCCGGGACGACGACTACCCCGCACTCACGGTGGCCGTGGCGCTCAAGCGTGGAGCTCGCGGTACAGGGGCGTCGGGAACGACGCCGTCACGCCGTCGCCGCCGAGGAGCGCCGCGATGCGCTCGGCCTCCGCGGCGACGGCGCGCTCGGCGTCCGACCCCACGTCCTCGAGCAGCCGGAACGCGGGCTCCCCGCCGGGGCGCACGACCCACGCCCCGACGATCCGGCCCTCCCACCAGACCGTCGCGCCGGCGTTGCCGATGGTGTCGAAGACCGCGGCCTTGTGCGGGCCGAGGTACCAGTCGCGCGCGGCCCAGCCCATCGTCGTCGGGTCGAGGGCGGGCAGGAGCGCGACGCTCCCCTCCAGCGGGGCCTCCTCGGGGCCGGGCAGGTCGGTCCCGCGCAGCATCACGCCGGCCTGCGGGGCCGGGTCGTCGGGCGTGCCCGTCTCGACCTCGACGGCGACGACGTCGAGCTCCGCGAGCGCGGCGCGCGTGTCCCGCAGGTTCCAGCCGGTCCACCATGACAGGTCCTTGACCGTCGCGGGGCCGAACACCTCGAGCCAGGACCGGGCCAGCGCCGTGCGCGCGACCGCCTCGTCCATCGCGGGGATGCCGCCCGGGAACCAGTCCTCGACCGGCGACCAGACGTGCCGGTTGGACGACCACGACCCGCGCGGCTCGCCCCGCACGACCGCGCCCTCGGCCGAGAGCAGCGCCGTGAGCGGGGACGTCATGGTGCGGCGCACGTCCCAGGTCTTGGCGGTGGTGGGCAGGAACGCGGTGCGCAGGAGCGGCGCGGCCTTCGACAGGCTCGCGCCGTCCATCGGACCGTGCTCCGCGAGCGCGCCGTGCACCTGGGCCTCGACGGCGGCGAGGAAGGTCGCCGCGTCGTCGACGGGCGGGTCCGTGGGCAGCGTCGCGAGCTGCTTGAGCAGGTGGGCGCGCAGCCGGCGGGCCACCGCGAGCGCCGCGGCCGCGTGCACGACGGGCACCGTCTCGCGCCGCACGACGAACATCGTGCGCCGCATGGCGAGCACCTTCACCAGGGTGCGCCGTCGGAACACGGCGTCCCGGACGTCGTCGAGCACGAGGTCGGGGACGCGCGCGAGGACGGAGAGGTACACGCTCGGGGCGTCGGTGGCGTGCAGGGCGAGCAGCCGGTCGACGACGTCCTCGGGGGTGCGCGCCGCCGGCCGTCCGGGCAGGTCCGTCGCGAGCGCGAGCTGTTGCGCGACGAGTCGCCGCCGCCTCTGGTCCACCGTGATCCGCACGTCCGCCATCCTGCCCGACGCCGCCCACGCGCACCGCGCGGACGGCGTCTCCGGAACGCACCACGGGTGGAGCCCTTTCCCAGGCGACTCCCAGACCGCGGGAGGACACTGGAGGGCATGAGCACCACGCCTGAGGCACGCCTCGTCGTCGTCGACGACGAGCCGAACATCCGCGAGCTGCTGGCCACGTCCCTGCGCTTCGCCGGGTTCGAGGTGCACGCCGCCGCGGACGGGCAGAGCGCCCTGCGGCTCGTGCGCGACGTCGACCCCGACCTCGTCGTGCTCGACGTCATGCTCCCGGACATGGACGGGTTCACCGTCACGCGGCGCCTGCGCGAGAAGGGGCAGCACACACCCGTCGTCTTCCTCACCGCGAAGGACGACACGCGGGACAAGATCACCGGCCTCACCGTCGGCGGCGACGACTACGTGACGAAGCCCTTCAGCCTGGAGGAGGTCGTGGCGCGCATCCGCGCGGTGCTGCGCCGCACGCACGCCGAGCCCGTCGAGGACGCGGTGCTGCGGTTCGCCGACCTGGAGATGGACGAGGACTCGCACGAGGTCCGCCGCGCGGGCATCGACGTCGACCTGTCCCCCACGGAGTTCAAGCTCCTGCGCTACCTCATGCTCAACGCGGGCCGCGTGCTCTCGAAGGCGCAGATCCTCGACCACGTGTGGCAGTACGACTGGGGCGGCGACGCGAACATCGTCGAGTCGTACATCTCGTACCTGCGCCGCAAGATCGACAACCTCACCGTCCCCGGTCCGGACGGCGAGCCCGTCGCCCTCCCGCCGCTCATCCACACCAAGCGCGGCGTGGGCTACCTGCTGCGCCAGCCGCCGACGACGTCATGACGTCCGGCCCCGACCGCACGACGACGGGGTCCCGACCGGTCCCACCGCCCCCTCCCCCGCCCCCCGGGTCGCGCACGGCCCCAGCCGGCCCCGCGCCGTCGGGCACGGGCGACACCTCCGCGGCGGAGGCTCCCTCCTCGCCGGGCGACGGCGGCCCGACGGCGGAGCGCCCCTTCGGCCGACCCGTCCCCACCGAGGGGTGGGGCTGGTTCGCGCGCGTGCCGCTGCGCGCCCGGCTCGTCGCGATCACGGTGCTCCTGCTGGCCGCCGGGCTCGGGCTGGCGTCGGTGGTGACGACCACGGTCGTGTCGAGCTATCTGGTCGAGCAGGTCGACGACCAGCTCAACCGGACGGCGCAGGACCTCGCGAACGAGCCGTTCCAGAGCCTGCCCGGGACAGCCTCGACCATGCCCTCCGACTATTACGTGCTGTATCGGTTCGCAGACGGCTCCGAGGTCGAGCGCAAGACCGACGTCACCCTGCTCCGGTACGGGGTCCCCGACATCCCCGCGCTGTCGGAACCGGAGCTGCGAGCCCTCGACGGCGAACCGTTCACCGTGGATGCCACCACCTCGACTCTCGGGGTGGCCGTCCAGCCGACGCAGTGGCGGGTCATCGCCCTCACACGGCCAACCGAGGACGGCGCGGTGGAGAGCGCGTTCGTGGCGCTGCCGCTGACAGGCATCCACGAGACGGTGAAGATCCTGGGGCGCACGCTCGCCCTGTCCGCCCTGGGCATCGCGCTCGTCGGCGGCGCGATCGCCTTCCTGGCGGTGCACCGCTCGCTGCGCCCGCTGCGCGAGATCGAGGAGACGGCGGCGGACATCGCGGCGGGCGACCTGTCGCGGCGCGTGCGCCCCGCCCCGCCGACGACCGAGGTGGGCTCGCTGGCCGCGTCGCTCAACGCGATGCTCTCGCAGATCGAGGAGGCGTTCGCGGTCCAGGAGGCGTCCGAGGAGCGGATGCGGCGGTTCGTGTCCGACGCGAGCCACGAGCTGCGCACGCCGCTCGCGACGATCCGCGGCTACGGCGAGCTGTACCGGATGGGGGCGCTCGACACGCCCGACAAGGTCGACGACACGATGGGGCGCATCGAGGACTCGGCGACCCGCATGGGCACGCTCGTCAACGACCTGCTCGCGCTCGCGCGGCTCGACGAGGGTCGACCGCTGCGGCACGAGCCCGTGGACCTCGTGTCGCTCGCACGCGACTCCGCGCAGGACCTGCACGCGCTCGACCCGACCCGGGACGTCCGCCTGGTCGGCCTGTCGGCCGGTGCGCAGGCTCCGGACGCGCTGCGCGTGGTCGGCGACGAGGACCGCCTGCGCCAGGTGCTCGCGAACCTCGTCGGGAACGTCGCGCGCCACACGCCCGCGGGGACGCCGGTCGAGATCGCGCTGGGCACCGTCCGCCCCGCGACGCCCCCCGACGACGTGCCGGACGGCGCCCGCGACACGGTCGCCGTGCTCGAGGTGCGCGACCACGGCCCGGGCGTCCCCGACGAGCAGCGCGGCCGGGTGTTCGAGCGGTTCTACCGCGCGGACTCCTCGCGCAACCGCGCCTCGGGCGGGTCGGGCCTGGGCCTGGCCATCGTCGCCGCGATCGTGGGCGCGCACCGGGGGCGCGTGTCGGTGCGTGAGACGACGGGCGGCGGCCTCACCGTCCGCGTGGACCTCCCGCTCGCCTCCTGACGGACGCGCACCCCGTCCCACCTGCGGGTCTGCCCCGGTCCGCACGACGTGACGCGCGGAGGTCCTCGCCGCGGTCCCGAGCCGGCGCCGAGTGCGGCTACGATGGCGGGTCGTCCCGCGAGACCTAGGCTGGTCGTGAGGCCGCGCGGCGACGCGGGGGCCTCCGCGCCAGGTGCCCACCTGGTGACGACGACCTCCGTCATCTCCTCGTGTCCGTCGAAGTGTCCGTCGAAGAAGGCGAAAGTTCATGGGCGTCTACAGCGCCGACGCACCGCAGTGGTTCCTCTCCTCGTTCGTCCGCAGCGCCCGCGGCGCCGGGGCGACCGCCCCGGACGACGAGGTCCGCGCCGTCGGGCAGGGGCTGCTCGACCGCTGGGACCAGCCGGACCGCCACTTCCACAACCGGCGGCACCTCGCCGACGTGCTCGGCCGGGTCGACGAGCTCTCCGAGGAGACCCACGACCCCGACCTGGTGCGGCTCGCCGCCTGGTACCACGGCGCGATCTTCGATGCGAAGGGCCGTGCGACGTACGCGAACAAGGGCGGCGAGGACGAGTCCGCGAGCGCCACGCTCGCGACCGCCGAGCTCACGAGCCTGGGGGTCCCCGAGCCGGCGGTCCGCCGCGTCGCGTACCTCGTGAACGCCCTCGTGCGGCACGCGCCGGACGCGTCGGACTTCGACTGCGCGGTGCTGTGCGACGCCGACCTCGCGATGCTCGCCGCCGAGCCGCAGCGCTACAAGGAGTACCTCAAGGACGTGCGCGACGAGTACGCGCACATCCCGAAGCCCGACTACGTGCGGGCCCGGATCGCGATCCTCACGAAGCTGCTCGACCGCCGCTCGCTCTTCTCGAGCCCGCTCGGCGCGGCGTGGGAGGAGCCCGCGCGGCAGAACCTCGACGCGGAGCTGCAGCGGCTGCGCAAGGAGCAGCGCAAGCTGGCAGAGGCGTCGACGCCGTCCACAGGCCCGGCCTCCTGACCCGTCGTCCACAGGGACGCCGTCGCTGCCCGCAGCGCCCGGCGTCCCCTGGTTAGCGTCGTCGTCGCCCGGCGCGTGTCGGGCACAGGACGGTCCGCGGGCCGACGAGACGACGGAGACGACATGAGCCGGTACGAGGTCGACAGCGCACGGGTGGCCCAGGCGAGCGCGGCGGTGAACGGGTCGGTGACCGCGATCCGGGCCGAGGTCGGCGCCATGATGCGCCACCTCACCGACCTGCAGGCGTCGTGGCGCGGCGGGGCGGCGACGTCGTTCACGGGCGTGATGACGCAGTGGCAGACCACGCAGAACCAGGTCGAGCTCGCGCTCGACGACATCACGGCGGCGCTCGGCGCGGCCGCCCAGACGTACGCGGACGCCGAGTCGCAGGCCGCGCGGCTCTTCACGACGCGTTAGGCGCCGGAGCGTCGGCGGCGTGTCAGGTGTCGAGGTCGACGACGGCGAGAGGGTCGCCGGCGCGCACGTGGTCGCCGGGGCGCACCACGACGTCGAGGACGTGGCCGTCGGACGGGGAGAGCACGGGCAGCTCGAGCTTCATCGCCTCGAGCACGACCACGGGCGTGCCCTCGGTGACGCGTCGCCCCGGCGGCGTCTCCACGCGCCACACCACCCCGCCCAGCGGCGCGCGCAGGACGGTGCGCGACGGGTCGTCGAGGTCGGCGGAGGCACCAGCGGCGTCGCGCGCGCCGGCGGACGCGCGTCCGCCGCGCGCGGTCGCGCGGGCGGCCGACCCGACGAGCTCCCCCGCCTCGGCCCAGGCTGCGGCCTCGCGCCCGAACGCGGCGCGCCGCGCCGCCACGACCGCCGCGATGTCGTCCGCCTCCCGGGCGAGGAGCGCGGCGTGCTCGCGACCGGAGAAGACCCCGTCCTCCACCGGGACCTCGAGGACCCCCGCGCGGGCCGCCGCGCGTCGTTCGGCGAGCTCGTCCGGGTCGACCGGCTCCCACACGATCCGGTCGAAGTACCGGAAGAGCCACGGGACGCCCGGGCGGAACGGCGGCCGCTGGGCGTGCGCCGACCAGACGGGGATCGTCCGGCCGACGAGCTGGTAGCCCCCGGGACTCGCCATGCCGTACACGCACAGGAACGCGCCCCCGAGCCCGACGGCGTCGGACGGGGTCCACGTGCGAGCGGGGGTGTACTTGGTCGTGAGCAGGCGGTGCCGGGGGTCGACCGGCACGGCGAGCGGGGCGCCGAGGTACACGTCGCCGAGGCCGAGCACGAGGTACTCGGCGTCGAGGACGGTGCGCCGCACGTCGTCGACGGTCGCGAGCCCGTTGGCCCGCCGGACGAAGTCGACGTTGGACGGCAGCCACGGCGCGTCCGACCGGACCCCGGCCGCGTACCGCTCGACGGCGTCGCGGATCGCGGGGTCCTCCCAGCTCAGCGGAAGCCGGAGCACGCGGCTCGGGACCTCGATCGCGTCGCTGCGGGGCAGGCCCTGCTCCAGCTCGCGCAGCAGCCCCACCAGGGCCGGCACGGGCAGGGTGTCCGGGTCGACGTGCACGTGGAGCGTGCGGACCCCCGGCGTCACGTCGAGCAGCCCCCGGGGGGCCGCTGCCTCGAGCCCCTGCGCGAGCGCGTGGACGCGCAGCCGGTCGTGCAGGTCGAGCCCGGCGCCGCCGTCGTACTCGACGAGCACCGCGTCGTCGGCGCCGCGCAGGTAGCGGACGGCCGGCCGGCCGCCGACGCGTGGCGCCGGGTCCGGTGCCGCCGGGACGTCGTCCCCGCGGAACGCGTCGGCGTCACGCCCCCGCACGGCACGCACGTCGGTCGGGACGCGCGCCGCCGCGCGGGCGGCGTCGTCTCGACGCAGCCGGTCGGCGCCGTCGTCGTGGACGGTCACGAACCGCACGACGTCTCCCGGGCGCATCTGCCCGAGCTTCCACCGGGAGCCCGCGACGACGGTGAGCGCGCACACGAAGCCGCCGAGGCTCGGCCCGTCCGGTCCGAGCAGGATCGGCGTGTCCCCGCTGATGTTCAGCGCACCCACCGAGTACGGGTTGTCGAGCACGGTGGACGGGTGGAGCCCCGCGTCCCCGCCGTCGGGCCGCACCCACGTCAGCGGCGGCCCCGCGAGCCGGACGCCGGTCCGGTCCGCGTGCGGCAGGACGCGCCACCACGACGTCCGCAGCCGGCCCAGCGCCGCCGCCGTGAGCGCCGCGGACTGCGGTCCCGTCGTCACGGCGAGCTCCCACGAGTGGCCCATCCGGGGACGGTCGCCGGTCGGCACAGGGCCCGGCCCGTGCGTCGTCCCCGGACGACGGCCACCGGTCGCCGCGGGCAGCGCACCGGTGGCCCCGGCGTGGCGCCCCGCAGCGGGTCCTGTACGCCCCCCGAGCGCGGCGCCGTCCGCCGGGGTCAGCACGTCCCCCGCCCCGAGCGCGCGCCCGGCCTGGCCGCCGACGGCGCCGAGGACGAACGTCGCCGCCGACCCGAGATACGCCGGGACGTCCAGCCCGCCCCTGACGAGCACGTAGGTCCGCAGCCCGACGCCGTGCGGCGCGCCGACGGCGAGCACGCCGCTCGCCGGGACCACGACCGGCTCCCACTGCCGGACGCGCGCACCGTCGACCGTGACGGGCGCCGGCGCGCCGGTGACGCACACCGTGGCCTCGTGGGAGAACCGGAGGGTCGGGCCGGCCAGGGTGCACTCGAGCCCGGCCGCGCCCTCGGGGTTGCCGAGCGCGCGGTTCCCGGCGCGGAAGGACAGGTCGTCCATCGGTCCCGACGGCGGGATCCCCACGCCCCAGTAGCCCGTGCGTCCCGGCCAGTCCTGGACCGTCGTGAGGACTCCCGGGTCGAGCACGTCGATCCAGGGTGCGGGGTCCCGCACCGTGGCGAGGGTCGCCGTGGTCGCCGTGCCCGCGACCACGGCAGGGTCCGCGAGCGCCGCGCGCAGCAGCGACACGTTCGTCGGGACGCCGTCGACGCGCACGTCGCCCAGCGCGTCGCGCAGCCCCGCGACCGCGGCCTCGTGCGACACGGCGCGCACGACCACCTTCGCGACCAACGGGTCGGCGTGGGGACCGAGCTCGTCGCCCACGCTCGCGCCGGTCTCGACCCGGACCGCGCGCCGCCGGTCCGCGGTGGTGCCGCCGTCGTCCGTCGCCGCGCGCCCGGCCGGGAGGTCGAGCCGCGCGAGCGTGCCCGCGACGGGTCGGCCGTGCCGCACGTCCTCGGCGTAGACGCGCGCCTGCGCCGCCGCCCCCCGGACCGCGGGTCCCGACGGCGGCACGTCGTCGAGCACGGTCGTGTCGCCGAGGGCGAGGCGCAGCATCCAGCCCATCAGGTCGACACCGGTGACCTCCTCGGTCACGGTGTGCTCGACCTGGATCCGCGGGTTCACCTCGAGGAACGTGACCTCGCCGGAACCGACGTCGAGCAGCGCCTCCAGCGTCGCGGCGGAGCGCAGCCCGACGCGCGCCGCGAGGCGACGTGCGCCGTCGTGCAGGGCCCTGCGGACGCCGGGGTCGAGTCCGGGCGCGGGCGCGACCTCGACGACCTTCTGGTGGCGGCGCTGGAGCGAGCAGTCCCGGTCCCCGAGCGAGACCACACGACCCGCGCCGTCGCCGAAGAGCTGCACCTCGAGATGCCGCGCCCGGTCGACGTGGCGCTCGACGAACAACCGCCCGGACGACCCCGGGCGCGACGACTCCCGCCGCCACGCCGCGGCGAGCCCCTCCGCGTCGCGGCACACGTGCACGCCCGTCCCGCCCCCGCCGCCCGCGTCCTTGAGCACGAGCGGGAAGCCGATCTCCTGCGCCCAGCCGAGCGCGTCCTCCAGCCCGCCCAGCACCGGCGACCCGGGCAGCACCCGGAGGCCGCACTCCTGCGCGAGCACCCGGGCGCGCGCCTTGTCGCCGAGGACGCGGAGCTGCTCGGGCGTCGGCCCCGCGAACGCCACGCCCGCCGCCTCGACCGCCGCGGCGAAGTCGGCGTCCTCCGCGCGGAACCCGTAGCCCGGGTGCAGGAGGTCCGCGCCCGCGGCGAGCGCCGCGTCGAGCAGCCGGCGACCGTCGTCGTAGGACTCGGCGACCGGAGCGGGACCGATCCGCACCGCCTGGTCCGCGAGCCGGACGTGGCGGGCGCCGCGGTCCGCGTCGGAGTGCACGGCGACGGTGCGCAGCCCGAGCCCCCGCGCGCTGCGCAGCACGCGGCAGGCGATCTCGCCGCGGTTCGCGACGAGCAGCGTGGCGGCCATCGCCCTCCCCGGGCCGGTGCGCGGACGAGGCCGCGCCTCGCCGTCGGACAGAACGGCCCCAGCCTAGAACCCGTCCGTGCCGCCCGGGCGTCGTCCGCACGACGTCAGGTCACCACGTCCGAACAGGCGACCCGGCAGGCCGAACAGGCGATCCCGGCGCGTCGGCCGAGCAGGAGGAGCCCGGACCACCTGTTCGGCGCAGGGCCCTCAGACCGCGAGGGCCATGCGGGAGAGGGCTCGGGCCGCTCGTTCCATGACGACGGCGAGCGACTCGCCCACGTGCAGGTGGAGCGCGGTGCGGGCCTCGGGGAGGCGGTCGGCGAGCGCGAGCTCGAGGATCTCGATGTGCTCGTCGATGGTGATCCGGATGCGCTCGGACTCGACGAAGTCGTACATGCGCACCGCGCGCACCTTCTCGTTGACCTCGACGAGCGCCTCGGTCAGCCGCTCGTTCCCCGCGGCCCGGGACAGCACGGTGTGGAAGCGCTCGTCGAGGAGCACGAAGCTCGGGTCGGGCTCGGGCGGCGCGGCGCGCAGCTCGACCCACCGGGCGAGCTCGTCGCGCAGCGCGTCGGCGTCGTAGCGCAGCTCGGTGTTCTCGATGATGCGCTCGACCCCGCGCAGCTCGAGCGTCACGCGCAGCTCGTAGAGGTCGCGCAGCTCGGCGAGGCTGGGCACGACGACGGCGTACCCGAAGTCGGTGCGCTGGATGAGCCCGTCGGACAGGAGCCGGGACAACGCCTCGCGCACCGGGGTGCGCGACACCTCGAACCGCCGGCTCAGCTTGGGCTCGGTGAGCCGCTCGCGCGGGTCGACCCGGCCGTTGAGGATCTCCGCGCGGAGCCGTGTGTAGACGGCGTCGCGCAGCGAGGTCGCTGCCGGTTCCGGCGCGGTCACGATGTCCATGCGGCGTCTCCTGGTCGTCCGGCCCGTGCGTCGTGCTCCTGCCCTGCCTCCATCCTCTCGCACCGCGCCGCCCCGTCCGGCCGTCGCGCGGCACGCGACCGGTCGACGCCGCCCGGACCGTCACACCGCCATCGCGGCACGGACGCTCTCCTCGGCGGCCTCGCCGCCGGACCCCCGGCTCGTCACGCGCCCGGACTGCAGGACGACGTAGTCGCGCGCGGCGCCGAGCGCGAACCCGACGTGCTGCTCGACCAGCAGCACCGACAGGCCGCCCGCGTCGGTGAGCGTGAGGATCGCGTCCTCGATCTCGGTGACGACGGACGGCTGGATGCCCTCGGTCGGCTCGTCGAGCACGAGCACGCGCGGGCCGGTGACGAGGGCGCGCGCTATCGCGAGCTGCTGCCGCTGCCCGCCGGACAGGAGCCCGGCCCGTCGGCCGAGGAGCCCGCGCAGCGCCGGGAACAGGTCGAGCGCCTCGTCGAGGCGTCGCGGCCCCTCGCGCGACGTGTCGGCGACGAGCTGGAGGTTCTCGCGCGCCGTGAGGTCGCCGAACGACTGCTGCCCCTGCGGCACGTACGCGAGACCGCGCCGCACCCGCTGATAGGTGGGCAGCCGGGTGACGTCCTCGCCGTCGAGCACGACGCGCCCCGACCGGGCCTTGAGCAGCCCGAGCGCGGTCCGCAGCAGCGTCGTCTTGCCGGCGCCGTTGTGCCCCAGCACGGCGGCGACACCGCCCGTCGGCACCGCGAGGTCGACGCCGTGCAGCACCATCGTCCGGCCGTAGCCCGCGTGCAAGCCCGTGAGCTCGAGCATCACGCCTCCTTCTCGTCGGTCGTCGGGGCCGCCGACGTGGGCGCCGCGCCCCGCCGTCGGGCTCCGCGGGTCGCGCCCGCGCTGCCGAGGTAGACCTCCTGCACGCGCGGGTCGGCCTGCACCTCGGCGTACGTGCCCTCGGCGAGCACCTGCCCGAGGTGCAGCACCGTCACCGAGGACGCGAACGCCCGGAGGAACTCCATGTCGTGCTCGACGACCACGACCGTCCGCTGGGCGCCGATCCGTTGCAGCAGCTCCCCGGTCTGCTCGCGCTCGGCCTGGCTCATGCCCGCGACGGGCTCGTCGAGCAGCAGCAGGCGAGCGTCCTGGACGAGCAGCATCCCGATCTCGAGCCACTGCTTCTGCCCGTGCGCGAGGATCCCGGCCTGGACGTCGCGCAGGTGCGCGAGGCCCACGGTCTCGAGCGCCTGCTCGACGGCCTCGGGCGTCGACGTCCGACGCCGCAGGAGCGCGAGCGGCCCGCGGCCCGCCCCCGCGGCGATGTCGAGGTTCTGGAGCACGCTGAGCTCCTCGAACACGCTCGCCGTCTGGAACGTCCGCCCGACGCCGGCCCGCGCGATGCGGTGCGTCTTCCTGCCGAGCAGGTCGACCCCGCCGAACTGCACCGACCCCGACGCCTTGGCGAGACCGGTGATCGCGTCCACGATCGTCGTCTTGCCCGCGCCGTTGGGCCCGATGAGGAACCGGAGGTCCCCCGCGGTGACGGTGAGGTCGACGCCCTGGACGGCGACGAACCCGTCGAACTCGACGCGCAGGTCGCGCACCTCGAGGTAGTCGTGCCGGAAGCGCGAGTCGTCGACGCCGAGGACGGACTGCGCCGCCTCGAGGTCGAGCCCGTCGCCCGCGACGCCGGTCTCGAGGACGGCGCCCGCCTCGGGCGCCGGCGCCGTGCCCGACGCCGGTCCGGTGGGTTGCGTGGTCATGCGATCCTCCCGGAGGTGGCGGGGTCGTGGTCGACGGCGGTCGGCGCCTCGGCCGTCGGGTCACCAGGGTCCGGCTCGCCCGGGCGGCCCCCGGCCGCGGTGCCGCCGTCTGCCGGGTCGGGTGCGCCGCCGTCGGGCACGGTGCCGCGGCGCGAGCGGCGCCACCGCGTGACCAGCTCGGCGAGCCCGCCGGGCAGGAACGCGACGACGACGATGAAGAGCGCGCCCTGCGCGTAGATCCAGCCGGACGGGAACGCCTCGGAGAGGCTCGTCTGCGCCCAGCTCACGGCGATCGACCCGAGCACCGGGCCGAGCAGGGTGGCCCGGCCGCCGATCGCGACGCCGACGAGGAACCCGATCGACGGGACGACGCCCACGTCGGCGGGCGAGATGATGCCGACGATCGGGACGAACAGGGCGCCGCCCACGGCGGCCATGAACGCGGCGACGGCGTACGCGACGACCTTGACCTTCGCGGGGTCGTAGCCGAGGAACCGCACCCGGTTCTCCTGGTCGCGCACGGCGACGAGCAGCTCGCCGTACCGCGACACCATGAGCTGGCGCGCGACCGCGACCATGACGAGCAGGGCGCCCGCGGCGAGGAAGAAGAGCATGCGCTTGTTCACCGGGTCCGCGAGGTCGTACCCGAAGAACGACCGGAACCCGTTGAGGCCGTTGGTGCCGCCCGTCGTCGCCTGCTGGCCGATGAGCAGGATCGCGAACGCCGCCGCGAGCGCCTGGGAGAGGATCGCGAAGTACGCGCCGCGCACGCGCCGCGTGAAGACGGCGAACCCGAGCAGCGCCGCGAGACCGGCAGGCACGATCGCGATGGCGAGGATCGTCACGACCGGCGACCGGAACGGCTCCCACCAGCCCGGCACCTCGCCCGAGCCGTACAGCATCATGAAGTCCGGCACGCCACCGGATCCCTCGACCGGCCCGGCGTCGGCAAGCTTGAGGTGCATCGCCATGAGGTAGGCGCCGAGGCCGAAGAACACGCCCTGCCCGAGCGTGAGCATCCCCCCGCGGCCCCACGCGAGGCCGATGCCGACGGCGACCATCGCGAGGCACAGGAACTTGCCGAGCAGGCCGAGCCGGAACGTGGAGAGCGTCGCGGGCGCGACGGCGAACAGCAGGACCGCGGCGACGGCGAACCCGACGATCACGCGGGCGCGTGACGAGCGGTACAGGGCGGAGAGCCGCGACGGGCTCTCGGTGGTGACGGCGCTCATGCGAGGCTCCTCGTCCGGACCGACACGAGGCCCTGGGGTCGCACCTGGAGGAAGACGACGATGACGACGAACACGAGCACCTTGGCGATGCTCGCCGTCGTCGAGTACTCGAAGGTCGCCTGGAGCAGCCCGAGCGCGAACGCCGCGATGACCGTGCCCTTGATCTGCCCGATGCCGCCCGCGACGACGACGAGGAACGCGTCGACGATGTAGCTCGTGCCGAGCGTGGGGCCGATGGACCCGAGGAGCGTGAGCGCGACCCCCGCGATGCCGGCGAGACCGGACCCGATGAAGAACGTCAGGCGGTCCGTCGTCCGTGTGGAGACGCCGCTCGCCTCGGCGAGGTCGCGGTTCTGCACGACGGCGCGGATCCGCCGCCCGAGCGGCGTCACCTTGAGCACGACGGCGAGAGCGACGACCGCGACGACCGCGAGCGCGAGGATGAAGAGGCGCGTCTTGGGCACGGCCAGGCCGAACAGGTCGACGGCGCCGCTCAGCCAGGCCGGGGCGCGCACGTCGACGTTCGGGGCGCCGAACACGTCGCGCGCGACCTGCTGCAGCACGAGCGCGACGCCCCACGTGACGAGGAGCGTGTCGAGCGGCCGCTTGTACATGCGGTGGATGAGCGTCGCCTCGAGGAGCAGGCCGAGCAGACCGCCGACGAGGAACCCGAGCGGCAGCGACACGAGCAGCGAGACGCCGGCGTTGCCGACGACCCCCTGCACGACGAACGCCGTGTAGGCGCCCGCCATCATGAACTCGCCGTGCGCCATGTTGATGACGCCCATCTGGCCGAACGTGAGCGCCAGCCCGAGGGCGGCGAGGAGCAGGACCGAGCCGAGGCTCAGCCCCGCGAAGAGCTGCGAGAACAGCACATCCATGGGCGTCGTGCCTTCCGGTGGGTGCGTAGCAGGACGGGTGACGTGACCGCCGAGGTGGGGGCCGGGGGTGTGCGTGCCGGGTCGTGGCGGGACTGGCGGGAGCCCGCGAGGAACGAGCGGGCGGATGGTAGACCCGGCACGCACACCCCCGGTCCCCGCCGGACTCAGCGGGTCGGGAGCGACGAAGTCGTCAGGAGAGGCCCTCGGCCCAGTCGTAGCCCTCGAGGTACGGGTCGGGCTCGATCGGCTCGCCCGAGCTCCACTCGGTGTAGATGAGGCCGTCGGGGCCGATCTTGCCGATGAGGGCGGTCTTGGCGATGTGGTGGTTGTCGCCGTTCACGGTGACGGAGCCCTCCGGCGCGTCGAACGTGACGCCGTCCGCGGCCTCCTGGACGTCGGCGACGTCGAACGACTCCGCCTTCTCGACCATGCCCTTCCACAGGTAGAGCGACGTGTACGCCGCCTCCATCGGGTCGGACGTCACGCGGTCGGCGCCGTACTCGGCCTGGAACGCCTCGACGAACGTCGCGTTCTCCGGGCTGTCGATGGTCTGGTAGTAGTTCCAGGCCGTGAGCTGGCCCTCGACGTTCTCGACGCCGACGCCGCCCACCTCCTCCTCCGCGATCGACACCGACACGACGGGCATGGTGTCCGGGCCCAGGCCCGCGTTCTTGTACTCCTTGAAGAACGCGACGTTGGAGTCGCCGTTGAGCGTGTTGAACACGGCGTCCGCCCCGGCGGACTTCACCTTGTTGACGATCGTCGAGAAGTCGGTGTGGCCGAGGGGGGCGTACTCCTCGCCGAGGACCTCGATGCCGTTCGCCTCCGCGTAGGCGTTGATGATCTTGTTCGCCGTGCGCGGGAAGACGTAGTCGGAGCCGACGAGGAAGATCGAGGTGACCCCCTGCTCCTTCAGGTAGTCGAGCGCGGGGACGATCTGCTGGTTGGTCGTGGCGCCGGTGTAGAAGATGTTCGGCGACGACTCGAGGCCCTCGTACTGGACCGGGTAGAAGAGCAGCGAGTCCTGCGCCTCGAAGACGGGGAGCATCGCCTTGCGCGAGGCGGACGTCCAGCCGCCGAACACCGCGGCGACGCAGTCGCTCGTGATGAGCTTCTCCGCCTTCTCGGCGAAGACCGTGGGCTCGGACTGGCCGTCCTCCTGGACGATCTCGAGCTGCTTGCCGAGCACGCCGCCGTCGGCGTTGATCTCCTCGGCCGCGAGGGCGAGGGAGTCGGCGACGGTCTGCTCGGAGATCGCCATGGTGCCGGACAGAGAGTTGAGGAAGCCGATCTTGACGGTGTCGCCGGAGGTGTCGACGCAGCTCTCGGCGGCGCTGGTCGCGGCGCCCGCTCCGTCGCCGGTCTCCGTCCTCGCGCCGCACGCGGTGAGCGTGAGCGCGAGGGCGACGAGAGCGGCAGCCGGGGCGAGACGGGTCGTGGCGCGTGAAGGTGTCACGAGAGTCCTTTCAGCGAGGGTCGCACAGCGGAGTTCTCCGCAGGTTTCTCAGCAGGGAGCCGGCGGCCGCCGGGCAGGCGGTCGCTCGCCGCGAGCACCGGGTACAGGCATGTATACGTTGTTGTGCCCGTAGCGGTGCCCACTGATGTCGACGCTAGTGACGCCGTGTTTCGGCCGATCTGCCCGTCCTGTTAACGGCACGTGTCACACGGTCACGATCCGGTCACGCGCCCGGGAACGTCTCTCGAGGCAGACTCCCCGGTCGGCCGAGGTAGAGCCCTGGTCAGCCGAGGTAGAGCCCTGGGTCTGCCGAGGTAGAGCCCTGGGTCTGCCGAGGTAGAGCCGTAGTCGGCCGAGGTAGAGCCGTGGTCGTGGAGCGTTCTCGAACCTCGTCTCTACCTCGCGCGACCGGAGCTCTACCTCGCGACTACGCTCGCCCCGTGCTGCTCCGATCCGCCGAGCCCGACGACGCCACGCGTCTCGCGCTCGTGCACCACACCGTGTGGCGCGCGACCTACGCCGACCTCGTGCCCGACTCGTTCTGGCAGACCGCCACCCTCGAGGAACGCACCTCGTCGTGGAAGCGCCGGCTCGGGCCGGAAGCTCCGCCTGGCCGAAGCCGGATCATCGTTGCGGAGGTGGACGACGCGGTGGTCGGGTTCGGCATCGGCGGCCCGTCGCGGGAAGTCGGTGGCCACGCGCCTGTGCGGGACGTCGAGCTGTACGCGCTGTACGTGCTGCCCGAGCACCACGGGACGGGGACGGGACAGGCCCTGCTCGACGTCGTCGTCCCGCCCGGGCCGGCACAGGTCTGGGTGGCCGAGGAGAACCCGCGCGCGCGGCGCTTCTACGCGCGCAACGGGTTCGAGCCCGACGGGCCTCGGCATGCCGACACCCGCTTCGGCGGGATCGTCGAGATCCGGTTGGTCCGGTAGGGCGAGGCCGAGGAGCGGCAGCGCGGGGGCGCCAGGCGCAGCCTGCTCATCAACCGATGCCGACCAGGGCTCTCCCTCGGCCGACCAGGGCTCTCCCTCGGTGGTCTTCCGCGGGTGCGCACGCTCGTCAGGCGGCCGGTGCGGTCACCGCGCGGCGGGTGGTCGCGCGCAGGGCGGTGGCGAGGAGCCCGGCCGTGAGCGCGACGACGAGGGCCACGCCGACGAGGCCCGCGACGCCGACGAAGATCCCGCCGGCCTCGCCGTAGTCGGCGAGCGGCATCCCCGCGAATGCGTGGTCGCGCGCCGCGTCGGCGAAGCCGACCGACGCGGCCGTCGCCTCGAGGCCGTCCGGCGTGGCCGCCGCGAACGACGACACGACGACCGCGGCGAGCAGCGCGCCCGAGCCGAGCGCGAGGACGGCGCGGCGCACCGCGCCTGCGGGTGCCGCGGCGAGCGACCCGAGAGGACGAGGCGAGATCGCTGCACCCGACGAGGCCGCGGCGTCGGGCACGACGGCGCGGCTCGCCGCGGAGCGCGCCACGCCCTCGACCGCAGCGGCTCCCGGGGCGACGGCGAGCACGAGTCCGACGACGCCCGCCGTGATGAGCGCCTCGCCGAGCCCGATCACCGCGTGCACGGAGAGCATCTGGCCGACGAGCTCGCCCACCGGGACCGGTACCGTCCCGCCGACGGCGAACAGCCCGGCGAACACCGCCGCGGACACGGGGACGCTCACGAGCGCCCCGACGCCCGCCGAGCCGGCCGCGCCCCGGCCGCGCGTCAGCCGCAGCACCCCGCGGGTCATCGCCCAGCCGACGAGGGTCCCGACCACCGCCATGAGGAGCACGTTCGTCCCCAGCGCGGTGAGACCGCCGTCGGCGAAGACGAGGGACTGGACGAGCAGCACGAGCGTCACCGAGAGCACGCCGAGCCACGGCCCGACGAGCGCCGCCGCGAGCGCCCCGCCCATGAGGTGCCCGCTCGTGCCCGCCGCGACGGGGTAGTTGAGCATCTGGACGGCGAAGACGAACCCGGTCGTCGCCGCCGTGAGGGCGATGCGGCGCGGGGTGAGGTCCTCGCGCGCCCGGTACGCGGCGTAGCCGACGGCGGCGAGGGAGACGACGGCGGTCGTCGCCGACGTGGGGTCGTTCAGGAAGTGGTCGGGGACGTGCATGTCAGGCTCCTGTCGTCAGCAGTGTCGTGCGGGGGTCGGTGTGGTCGGTGTCCACGGGTGCGGCGACGCTCGGGGACGGCGTGGCGTCGCGTGGCAGGCCGGCGACGGCGGCCCGGGCCGCCCGGGCCGCGGTCGTCCAGGCCGCCACGACGACGTCGATGCCGGCGTCGTGGGTGCTCGCGCCGAGGTGGCGGGCGACCGCGCCGGGTCCGTCGAGGTCGAGCCGCAGAGGCCCGAAGGGTGCGGACGTCCGCGGCGGTGGACGGCGAGGCGCGGTGGTCTCCTCGGGGACCGAGGCGGGCGCGGGCGGCCGGGTGCCGAGGCACAGCACCGAGTCGACGACGCGAGCGTCGCCGAGGATCCCGGGCAGTGCGCGGTCGTCGCCGAGGTCGAGGTCCTCGACGAAGAGCTCGCGCACGTGCTCCGGCCCTGCCGGGTCGTTCTGCCATGGAGGTCCCGACCCCTCCGGCGCCGCCGACTCACCGGTCCCGCCGACACCACCGGATGTCCGGGTGGCACCCGGCGCCGACACGTCGACACGCGTGCGCGAGCGCAGCCACCCTCCTGCTTCTCCGGAGCGGCCCAGGACGAGCGTCTCGCGCAGCAGCGCGGCGCCCCCTGCACCATGCGCGTCGCCCGCGGCCAGCGTCACGCGCGTGGAGCGCGCGACGTCGGCCCCGTCCGCGACGACGAACGGCAGCGCGTCCCACACGAGGAGGCCGCGGGCTTCGACCCGCACGTCGACGTCCCACGACGCCGACCGGCCGCGCCCGGCGTACGCGACGGTGCCCGACACCTCGACGAGCTCGAGCTCGACGCCCTCCCCCACGTGCACCTCGACCCGCACGTGGTCGCCCCCGAGGAGCAGCGCGCGCGTCGCCACGAGCGCCACCCGCGTGGTGCCGCGCCCCGCGGACAGGACGCGCGGGCTCAGCGCGCCGGGACGCAGGTCGCACCGCACGCGACCCGCCTCCCGGTACGCGCCGACGCGCGTCACGTCGTCCATCGGCGCCTCGCCGCCGCGCCTCAGTCGCGCCCGGCGGCGGCCACCGGCTCGGCCGCCGCGCCGTCGTGCTCGTCGGCGTGGGAGTGGTCGTGCGCGTGCGCCGCGTCGCCCTCCTCGTGCGTGTGGAGGAACCCGTTGCCGTCCTCGTCCGCGTGGAAGTGGGGCGCCATCGGCCCCGGGTCCTGCGGCACGTGCGCGCCCGCGCGGTGCGCGGCGAGCAGCGTCTGCACCCACGTGGTGAGCGCGTCGATCGACTCGCGGTCGAGGCGCGAGAGGGCGAGCACCGGGGCGCCGTCGCGCGCGGCCGTCGCGTCGAGGACCATCCGCGGCACGTCGACGCCCACGTAGGGCGCGAGGTCCGTCTTGTTGACGACGAGCAGGTCGGCCCGCGCGATGCCGGGGCCGCCCTTGCGGGCGACGTCCCCGCCGCCCGCCACGTCGAGCACGAAGATCTGCGCGTCGACGAGCGCGGGCGAGAACGTGGCGGTGAGGTTGTCGCCGCCCGACTCGACGAGCACGACGTCGAGCGGCGCGAAGTCCTCCTCGAGGTCCTCGACCGCGAGCAGGTTGGCGGTCACGTCGTCGCGGATCGCGGTGTGCGGGCACGCGCCGGTCTCGACGGCGCGGATGCGCTCCGGGTCGAGCACGCCCGCCGAGCGCAGGAAGCGCGCGTCCTCGTCGGTGTAGATGTCGTTGGTGATGACGCCGAGCTGCAGCACGCCGGACAGCTCGCGGCACAGGAGCGCGATGAGCGAGCTCTTTCCCGTGCCGACGGGTCCGGCGACGCCGAGGCGCAGCGAGCGGGTGTCGGGAGTGGTCTCAGGCAGGATGTCAGGCACTGAACAGCCTCTCGGTGGTGCGGGAGTGGAGCTCGGCCCACTGCTCGACGAGCGGTGCGCCGTGCGCGGGGATCGCGCGGGGGTCGGTCAGGTCGGCCACGGCGCGGGCGAGCGCGTCGATCGCGGGCTGGGCGGCGACGACCCAGCCGGTCGCGACGACCGGGTCGACGGGCTCGAGCTTGAGGGTCGCCGCGGCGACGGTCTGCACGTCCTCGTACCCGACGAGACGCGCGACCTGCCGCGCGGACAGCCCCGCGCACGCGGCCGTCACGCCGAGCACGACGGGCCGTGGGGGTTGCGGCGCCCTACGGCCCGTCGCCGCCCGGCCGCCCGGGTCTGCTCCGGCGACCGGCACCGCTCGCGCGGTCGACGTGGCGCCCGCGCCCGGGTCCGGCACCCCGTCGGCACGGGGTGCGTCGGCGACCAGCACCGCCGCCTCGTCCAGCGCGACGACGGCGGGATGCCCCTCCCACAGCCGGCGCAGGAGCCGAAGGTAGCCGCGGCCGAGCCGTCGCGACGTCTCGCGGAGCGCGGACGACGGCGTCCGGGCCGTCCAGGCGAGCCACGTGTCGGCGAGGCCGCGCGCCGCCGACGCGACGCCGTCGGGCACCCCGGCGGACGACGCGCCGCCCGCGGGGGGCGACGCCGCGCCGTCGGGCACAGGACCGGCCGCGAGCGCGACGTGCCGCGCGACGACCGCCGTGGCCGCCTCGACGCGCGTGACCGTGGCGAGGCGCGCCCGCACGTAGTCGGGAACCTGCGCCGCGGGCATGCCCGCCCGCAGCGCGGGCTCGAGGCCCGCGGACTGCGTGTGCCCGCCGGTGGGCAGGCGCGCGTCCGCGAGCAGCGCGAGCATGAGCTCCGCGCGTCCCTCCCCGTCGACCTCCGGCATCGCGCTCATGGCTAGAACAGCGAGTAGAGCTGCGCGAGGGGCAGCCGGTCGGCGGGAGCGGGGACGACGAGCTCGCCGTCGACCTCGATCGCGAACGACTCGGGGTCGATGTCGATCTGCGGCAGGTAGTCGTTGTTCCTCATCTGCGCCTTGCCGACGTCGCGCGTGTCCGCGACCGGGAGGAGCTGCCGGGCGAGCCCGAGCCGCTCCTCCAGGCCGTCGTCGAGCGCGGCGGGCGAGACGAACGACATCGACACGTCGGCGCCGATCGCGTCGGCGAGCGCCGGACGCATGAGCACGGGCTGCGGCGACGGGATGGACGCGTTGGGGTCGCCGAGCGCGCCCCACACGAGCGCGCCGCCCTTCATGACGACGCTCGGCCGGACGCCGAAGAGCTTGGGCTCCCACAGCACGAGGTCCGCGACCTTGCCCGGCTCGACCGATCCCACGTACGCGTCGATCCCGTGCGCGACCGCGGGGTTGATCGTGTACTTCGCGACGTAGCGCCGGGCGCGCAGGTTGTCGGCCGGGAGCTCGGGCCCGCGCGCGCCGCCGGGGTGCGCGCCGCGCCGGGCCTTCATGACGTGCGCGACCTGCCACGTGCGCGTGACCACCTCGCCGATGCGGCCCATGGCCTGCGCGTCGGACGATGTGATGGACATGGCGCCGAGGTCGTGGAGCACGTCCTCGGCCGCGATGGTGGTGCCGCGGATGCGCGACTCGGCGAACGCGAGGTCCTCCGCGACCTGCGGGTTGAGGTGGTGGCAGACCATGAGCATGTCGAGGTGCTCGGCGACCGTGTTGACCGTGTGCGGGAGGGTCGGGTTCGTCGAGCCGGGGATGACGTTCGGGTGGCTCGCGACGGTGAGGATGTCGGGCGCGTGGCCACCGCCCGCGCCCTCGGCGTGGAACGCGTGGATCGAGCGTCCGCCGATCGCGCGCAGCGTCGACTCGACGAACCCGGCCTCGTTGAGCGAGTCGGAGTGCAGCGCGACCTGCAGCCCCCAGTCCTCGGCGGCGCGCAGCGCGGCGTCGATCGCGGCCGGGGTCGAGCCCCAGTCCTCGTGCACCTTGTACCCGCCCGCGCCGGCCATGGCCTGCTCGCGCAGGCCCTCGGCGCTCACGGTGTTGCCCTTGCCGAGCAGCAGGACGTTCACGGGGAGCCGGTCCAGCGCGCGGTGGATCGCCTCGAGGTGCCAGGCACCGGGCGTGACCGTCGTCGCCTTCGTGCCCTCGCTCGGCCCGGTCCCGCCGCCCGCGACGGTCGTGATGCCCGTCGCGAGCGCCTCGACCACCTGGGACGGCGAGATGAGGTGCACGTGCGAGTCGATGCCGCCCGCGGTGAGGATCTTGCCCTCGCCGCTCACGACGTCGGTCGACGGGCCGATGTGCAGGTCCGGGTGGACGCCGTCCGCGACGTCGGGGTTGCCCGCGCGGCCGAGCGCGACGATCCGCCCGTCCCGGATCCCGACGTCGGCCTTGACGATCCCCCACCAGTCCAGCACGACGGCGTTCGTCACCACCGTGTCGAGCGCGCCCTCGGCGCGGGTCGTGGTTCCCTGCGCCATCGACTCGCGGATCGACTTGCCACCGCCGAAGACGGCCTCCTCGCCCCCGAACGTGCGGTCCTCCTCGACCTCGATCCACAGGTCGGTGTCGCCGAGGCGCACCTGGTCCCCCGTCGTCGGCCCGTACAGCGCGACATAACGCTCGCGCGAGATCGCGACCATGAATCAGTCCTCCTCGGAAGTGCCCCGCCCGCCGAACCCTGGATCTCTCCCCACGTCTGCGGGGTCCTGGGGAGCGACCCCGGATTCGGCAGGCTCGGTCGGGTGGTCCAAGGCGCCGCCGTCGGGCTTGCCGCGCTGGAGGCCGGGCACGCGTCGTCGGCCCCGGAGGGCGACGGCCTCGACCTCCGCGGACGCGCCGGGCTCGAAGCGGCGCGACGTGCCGGACGGGACGTCGAGCCGGAACCCGTGCGCGGCGGCACGGTCGAAGGAGAGCGCGGCGTTGGCGTCGGGGAGGTGCAGGTGGGAGCCGATCTGGACCGGGCGGTCTCCGGTGTTCGTCACGACCAGCGTCACCCGCTCGTCGTCGGTGCGGTCGGCGTTGAGCACCACCGGCACGCCCTCGGTGCCACGCTTGAGCCGGACCGCGCCCGGGCCGCTCGTACGGATGCCTGCCATGTGTCGCCTCGCTCTCGCTGAGCCTCGTGCGTGCGCCGGACCGGTCCGGCTCAGGCGATCGGCTGGTGGATGGTGACGAGCTTGCGCCCGTCGGGGAAGGTCGCCTCGACCTGGACGTCGGGCAGCATCTCCGCGACGCCCTCCATCACCTCGTCGCGCCCGAGCACCTCGCGCCCGGCGACCATGAGCTCCTCGACGCCCGCCCCCTCGCGAGCGCGCTCGATCACCCACGTGGTGAGCAGGGCGACGGTCTCGGGGTAGTTGAGCAGCACGCCGCGCTCGCGGCGGTCGCGCGCGACCATGCCCGCGACGGCGAGCAGCAGCTTCTCGGTGTCCGCGGGCGTCAGGTGCATGGCGGCGATCCTGCCGGGCGTTCGTTTCCGGCGTGTATACACGGCGTTATACGTGCGTGTACCGCGACACCCCCGGGCCTGGCGGCGACGGGAGGAGGACTCCCGCGGGCACGACGAAGGCCGCCGACCGGGCGAACCCGGCCGACGGCCTTCGATGTCCTGCGACCTCCCGGACGAGCCGGGAGAGGGTCATGCGTGGATCAGAAGTCCATGCCGCCCATGCCACCGTCGCCACCGGGGGCGGCCGGAGCCTTCTCCGGCTTGTCGGCGACGACGGCCTCGGTCGTGAGGAAGAGCGCCGCGATGGAGGCGGCGTTCTGCAGCGCGGAGCGCGTGACCTTGACCGGGTCGTTCACGCCGGCGGCGAGGAGGTCCTCGTACTCACCGGTCGCGGCGTTGAGGCCCTGGCCGGCGGGGAGGTTGCGCACCTTCTCCGCGACGACGCCGCCCTCGAGGCCCGCGTTGACGGCGATCTGCTTGAGCGGGGCGTCGATCGCGGCGCGCACGATCTGCGCACCGGTCGCCTCGTCGCCCTCGAGCTCGAGCTTCTCGAACGCCACCGCACCGGCCTGGATGAGCGCGACGCCACCACCGGCGACGATGCCCTCCTCGACGGCCGCCTTCGCGTTGCGCACGGCGTCCTCGATGCGGTGCTTGCGCTCCTTGAGCTCGACCTCCGTCGCGGCACCCGCCTTGATGACGGCCACGCCGCCGGCGAGCTTCGCGAGGCGCTCCTGGAGCTTCTCGCGGTCGTAGTCGGAGTCCGACTTCTCGATCTCGCCACGGATCTGGTTGACGCGACCCTGGATCAGGTCGGCGTCGCCCGCACCCTCGACGATCGTGGTCTCGTCCTTGGTGACGACGACCTTGCGCGCCTGGCCGAGCAGGTCCAGCGTCGCGTTCTCGAGCTTGAGGCCCACCGTCTCGGTGATGACCTGGCCGCCGGTGAGGATCGCGATGTCCTGGAGCATGGCCTTGCGGCGGTCGCCGAAGCCCGGGGCCTTGACCGCGACGGACTTGAACGTGCCACGGATCTTGTTGAGCACCAGGGTCGCGAGCGCCTCGCCCTCGACGTCCTCGGCGATGATGAGGAGCGAGCGGCCGGCCTTCATGACCTGGTCGAGGACCGGGAGCAGGTCCTTCACGTTCGAGATCTTGGACTCGACGATGAGGACGTACGGGTCCTCGAGCACGGCCTCCTGGCGCTCGGGGTCCGTCTCGAAGTAGCGCGCGAGGAAGCCCTTGTCGAAGCGCATGCCCTCGGTGAGCTCGAGCTCGAGGCCGAACGTGTTCGACTCCTCGACCGTGATGACGCCCTCCTTGCCCACCTTGTCGAGGGCCTCGGCGATGAGCTCGCCGATCGCGGGGTCGCCGGCGGAGATGGCGGCCGTGGCGGCGATCTCCTCCTTGGTCTCGATGTCCTTCGCGGCGTTGAGCAGCTGCTCCGTCACCGCGTCGACGGCCTTCTCGATGCCGCGCTTGACGGCGATCGGGTTGGCGCCGGCCGCGACGACGCGCAGACCCTCGCGCACGAGCGCCTGGGCGAGCACGGTCGCGGTGGTGGTGCCGTCACCCGCGACGTCGTCGGTCTTCTTGGCGACCTCCTTGACGAGCTCCGCACCGATCTTCTCGTACGGGTCCTCGAGCTCGATCTCCTTGGCGATGGAGACGCCGTCGTTCGTGATGGTCGGCGCGCCCCACTTCTTGTCGAGCACGACGTTGCGGCCCTTGGGGCCGAGGGTGACCTTGACGGTGTCGGCGAGGGCGTTGAGCCCGCGCTCCATGCTCCGACGAGCCTCCTCGTCGAAGGCGATGATCTTGGCCATGGGGAATGATCCTCCGCTGGTGGCGTATGGCGGTCGGCCGGCGCCCGCGACGGACGGCCCGCGACGGGCGGCGTTCATGTCACGCCGCCGGGGCGGGCCTCACCTGTCGACCTGGTGGGTTGCGCCGCAGCCGCGTGAGCGGCTGCCTGCGCTGGTCACTTCTGTCACTCTCATGACGAGAGTGCTAACGCCATTATTGGCACTCGCACCGTGCGAGTGCAAGACAGCCCGTCCGCGCCGCCCCCCGTATCGCGACGGGCGAAACCCACCGCGCCGCGCCGCCCCTTAGGATGCGCGGTGTGATCCGCGCAACACCGTCGTGGCGCCTCGCAGCAGCCCTGGCCGGCTTCGTGCTGGTCCCTGCCCTCGGCCTCACCGCCGCGACTGCCGTCGCGGCTCCGACGGGCGAGCACATCGACCTGTACCAGGACGGCGTCGCCGTCGCGGCCACCCCCGACGGCGGCACCGCGCTCCTGCGCCTCGCCCCCGGGGCCGCGGTGACGTACCTCCCCGGCAGCCGTGTGCTCGACCCCGCGGCGCTCGACCCTGTCGCGCTCGCCGACGGCATCGACCCCGCGGACGGCGAGGCGGACCGGCTCGCGCAGGTCGCCGGACCGCGGCTCGACGCGTCGGCGCTCCTGGACCCCGACCGGGCGCAGGACGCCGCCGCCGCGTCACGCGCCTGGCTCGCGTCCGGCGTCGTCCCCGGCGGGGACGGGCCGTTCGCCGCGCTCGGCGAGGCCGCGCTCCTGGACCTGCGCGCCCTCACCCTCGACGACGGCGCCGCGCTCGCCGCCGCCTCGCCCAAGTGGCGCTACGTGTGGCCGCGCGACGCGTCGTTCACGGCGGCGGCGTTCGCGCGCACCGGGCACGTCGACGACGCGCGGCGCGTCCTCGGCTTCCTCGCCCGCGTCCAGGAGGACGACGGGTCGTTCCACGCGCGCTACCTGCCCGACGGCTCGGGCGTGCCCGACGACCGCGGCCTCCAGTCCGACGGCGTCGGCTGGGTCCTGTGGGCGGCCGACGTCGTGCTCGAGGAGACGCCCGCCGTCGAACGGCGCGCGGTCGCCGCCGCGCTGCGGCCCCTCGTCGACGCCGCGACCGACCACGCGCTCGCGCTCGTCGACGGCGAGGACCCGCTGCCCCCGCCGTCGAGCGACTACTGGGAGGTCGAGCCGACGGCGCTCACGCTCGGGACCGCCGGTCCCCTGCTCGCCGGGCTCGAGGCCGCGGCCGACGTCTACTCCGCGGCGGGCGAGACGGGCCGGGCGACCGACGCGACGCTGGCCGCCGCGCGCCTGCGCATGGCCATCGAGCGGTCGTTCGGGTCGCAGGGCTACCCGCGCCACGTGACGGGCGGCGCGCGGGACGCGTCGACCGCGTTCGTGCTGCCGCCGTTCCAGCCCGAGCCGCTCGCGGGCGCGGACGTCGCGTGGCGCGCGTCGGTCACCGAGATGCTGCGACCCGCGGGCGGCCTCGCGCCCGGGGCGGGCTGGCGCGAGGACGGCATCTCCTGGACGCCGCAGACGACGCTCTACGCGCTCGCCGCCGCGTCGTCGTCGGACCCGGAGGACCGGGCCGACGCCCGGGAGTGGCTCCGCTGGGTGGACGACCACCGCACCGCGTCCGGCGCGATCCCGGAGAAGGTCCTGGCGGACGGCTCCCCGGCCGCCGTCGCGCCGCTCTCCTGGAGCTCCGCGCTCGTCGTGCTCGCGCTCGTGGAGCTCGACACGACCACCGCCGACCCGGCGAGGTAGAGCCGAGGCCACCTGAGGTAGAGGCGTGGTCACCTGAGGTAGAGGCGTGGTCACCTGAGGGAGCGACGTGGCGTCGACCGCGAGCGCTACCTGGCGCCCACGTCCGCCGTCGGAGCCAGATCGGGCTCCGCGCGGACGTCGAACTCCCGGCGCAGCACGCGCCGCGCGGCGTACCAGCCGCCGAGCCCGTGCACGCCCGGCCCGGGGGGCGTCGACGCCGAGCACAGGTAGACGCCCTCCAGCCCGACGGCGTACGGGTCGAGCCGGGGGGTGGGGCGCGCGACCATCTGCCACATGCTCACCGCGCCACCCGCGATGTCGCCACCCACGTAGCTCTCGTCGTGCGCGGCCATCTCCGCCGCCGGCACGCACCGCGACGTGACGACGAGGTCCCGGACCCCCGGGGCGAACCGTTCGAGCTGACCGAGGACGTCCTCCGTCACGTCACGCGTCGATCCGGCGGGCACGTGCGCGTATGTCCACAACGGCCGCGCCCCGTCGACCTCGCGCGCGGGGTCGACGACGGTCGGGTCGCTCACGAGCACGACCGGCCGGGCCGCGTGCCGACCGGCCGCGACGTCCGCCTCGGCACGCGCCATCTCGGCACGCGTCCCGCCGACGTGCACGGTCCCGGCACGCCCCACCTCGGGATCGGCCCACGGGACCGGACCGGAGAGCACGAGGTCGACCTTCGCGGCCGCGTCGCCGTGCCGGAACCGCCGCAGGGCCCACTCCGCCCGGGGAGACAGACGGTCGCCGAACATCTCCGCGACGACGCCGGGCGCGGTGTCGAACACGTACGCCCGGGCCCGCGGCAGGTCCTGGATCGCACCGACGCGGTGGCCGGTCACGACCTCGCCGCCGTGCGCGCGCAGGTCGTCCACGAGTGCCGCGACGATCGCGCCCGACCCGCCCCGCGGCAGCGGCCAGCCGCCCGGCGCGTGGCCGAGCGAGGCGAGCAGCAGCGCCGTGCCCGCGGCGGCCAGGGAGGGCAGCCGCGAGATGGCGTGCGCCGCGACCCCCGTGAGCAGCGCTCCCGCTTCCTCGGTGCGGAAGCGGCGCCCCCAGGCCGCGCTCCCCTGCTCGAGGACGGCGGCGCCGAACCGCGCGGCGACCGCGGCCCCGCCCGGCGTCAGCGCCCGCCCGGGGACGGAGCGCTTGTCGCCCAGGGCGAGCGCGACGACGTCGCGCCAGCCCTCCGCGAGCGGGCCGAGCAGCGCGCGCCAGGCGGCGCCGTCGACGCCGAGACGATCCACCGTGCGGTCGAGGTCGTGGTAGGCGATGCCCGCGCGGCCACCGTCGAGCGGCTGCGCGTACGACACCTCCGGCACGAGCAGCTCCACGCCGCGCGCGCCCAGGTCGAACGCCTCGAAGAACGGCGACGCCCACGCCATCGGGTGCACGGCCGAGCACACGTCGTGCACGACCCCGTCCGCGAGGCCGAGGTCGAGCGTGCGCGCGCCGCCACCGATCGTCGGCTGCGCCTCGAGGACGCGCACGGCGAGACCGGCGCGTGCGAGGGTCACGGCGGCGGCCAGCCCGTTGGGGCCCGAACCGACGACGACGGCGTCGAGGTTCTCCGTCACGCGACCCCCGTGAGCGGCGTCAGAGCGGCCGCACCTGCTCGGCCTGCGGGCCCTTGGTGCCCTGGCCGAGCTCGAACTCGACCTCCTGGCCCTCGTCGAGCGTGCGGTAGCCGTCGGTCTGGATCGCGCTGAAGTGCACGAAGAGGTCCTGTCCGCCGGCCGCAGGCGTGATGAACCCGTAGCCCTTCTCGGCGTTGAACCACTTCACGGTGCCCTGAGCCATTGACGTTCTCCTCGTGCATCGTCGCCCGCGAGGCGACCCCCGCCCCGTGGTAGCCCGAGCCTAGCCCGACCGTGGCGTGCGCGAAAGGTCGACGAGACGCGGGTTCGACCGTCGCAGGAGAGTGAACCGCCAGGTCAGCGCGGCGCGCAGACCCCGCCCGGTGGCCCCGAGCCTCGAGGCGTCAGCCGACGGGAGCGAGCGCGGACTTCACGACGACGACGACGTCGCCCTCGCGAAGCGACGGAACCTCCTGGACGTTCTCCGCCGGGATGCCCAGCGTCGCCGCCACGGCAGCCGCGGTGTCGTTGCGGTTCGGCACGTACCAGACGGTGTTGGCCTCCTGGCCGGAGCCGCCGTCGGGGTAGGCCGCGAACTCGACGTGGGTGAAGCCCTGGGCCTCCAGAGCGTCCTTGCCGACGCGGGACTCACCCTCCGGCCCACCGTCGTTCAGCACGCGGACGTAGGCGCTCGGGTCGGCGGCCGCCATGAGCGTGGCGAGGTCGGGCGCCGCGGGAGTCTCGTCGGCGGGGGGCTCCTCCGCCGCGGGGGGCTCCTCCGTCGCGGGAGGCTCCTCGGTCTCGTCGGCGGGGGGCGCCTCGGTCTCCTCCGCGGCGGGGTCGGTCGACTGCGCCTGCGGCGGGTTCTCGGTCGCCCCGTTGTCCGACAGCAGCGCGACGCCCCCGTAGGCGAGACCGGCGAAGACGACGGCGACCAGCAGGAACGGCCACGTCTTGCTCCACCCGCTGCGCGGCGTGCGGTGCACCCCGACGGGCGCACCCTGCTGCGCGGGCGCGTCGAACTCGTCGGGCGCGTAGGGGTAGCGGCTCTTCGTCACGGCGACAGGGTAGCCCGGTCAGGCCCGTTGGCTAAACGCCCAGTTCGCCCGGACTTCACGGGCGACAGCGGTCCGCACGTCAGAGGCCTTCGAGCCGGCGGGCCGTGCGAGCCCGCTGCCTGGTGGAACGCATCCGGCGCAGCCGCTTGACGAGCATCGGGTCGTGCGCGAGCGCCGCCGGGGAGTCGATGAGCGCGTTGAGCACCTGGTAGTAGCGCGTCGCCGTCATGTCGAACAGCTCGCGCACCGCCTGCTCCTTGGCGCCCGAGTACTTCCACCACTGCCGCTCGAACGCCAGGATCTCCTGGTCGCGCTCGCTCAGGCCCGACGACGGGGCCTCCTGGACGGTCGGGTCGCCGACCGCGTCGGGTCCGTCGAGCACGTACGCCGCCTCGCTCATCGTTCCCTCCCTGCACTCTCTCGTCACGGGACCTGCGCACCTCGGTGCGCGCGGCCGCCTCTCAGCGTACGCACGAACCACACGAGTGTCATTCGTCCTCGCCGGAGGCGTGACGGGGCGCTCCGGGCGGCCGATAGGCTCGGTGCCGTGGAGAGCGCACCCGCCCAGCCCGTCGACGTCGCCCCGGGCAGCACCCCGGCCGTCACCGGACCGACGCCGAGCCCCCGCCCCCCGCTCGCGAGCATCATGGCGCCCGACTGGGCCGAGGCCCTCGCGCCCGTCGAGCCGCAGCTCCACGCGCTCGGGGACTTCCTGCGCGCGGAGGTCGCGGCCGGGCGCGAGTACCTGCCCGCGCCGTCGGCGATCCTCAACGCGTTCTCGCGGCCCCTCGCGGACGTGCGCGTCCTCGTCGTCGGGCAGGACCCCTACCCCACCCCGGGGCACCCCATGGGACTGTCGTTCTCCGTGCAGCCGCACGTGCGGCCGGTGCCGCGATCGCTCCAGAACATCTTCGCCGAGCTCGCCGACGACGTCGGGGCCCCCACGCCCGCGAACGGCGACCTCACCGCGTGGAGCGACCAGGGCGTCATGCTCCTCAACAGGGTGCTCACCGTCCGTCCGGGCGAGCCCGGATCGCACCGCGGCCAGGGCTGGGAGACCGTGACGGAGGCCGCGATCCGCGCGCTCGTCGCCCGCGACGCCCCGCTCGTCGCGATCCTGTGGGGTCGCGACGCCGCCACGCTGCGCCCGATGCTCGGCGACACCCCCGTCGTCGCGAGCGCCCACCCCAGCCCGCTCTCGGCCCGCCGGGGCTTCTTCGGCTCCCGCCCGTTCTCCCGCGTCAACGAGCTCCTCGTCGCCCAGGGCGCCGCCCCGGTCGTCTGGACCCTCCCCACGACCTGACCCCACCCCGCCGAGCAGGTGGTCCTGGCCCGTCCTCGTCGCGTGACGCGCCGACATCGCCTGCTCGACCCGCCAGGGTGCCTGGTCGACGGGGCATGGTGCGGCGGGAGCAGAATGGGCGGGTGACGACGCAGAACCCGACGACCACTCCCCTGGCCGGTGACGCCTCCGACGTCCCTCGACCCGACGCACCGCCCCGCTGGTCGAGCTACCTCGCGATCGGCGACTCGTTCACCGAAGGGCTGTGGGACCCGTACCCCGGCGAGGAGGACCACCAGCGCGGCTGGGCCGACCTCCTCGCGCAGCACCTCGCCTCGCGGCGCGTCGCGGCAGGCGAGGAGCCGCTGCGGTACGCCAACCTCGCGATCCGCGGGCGCAAGCTGCGCTCGATCCTCACCGAGCAGGTCCCCGCGGCGCTCGAGCTCAAGCCGGACCTCGTGAGCCTCGTGGGCGGCGGGAACGACATCCTGCGGCCGAACGCCGACGTGGACCGCCTCGCGCGCAACCTCGAGCACGCGGTGGCACGCCTGCGCGGGGCGGGGATCGAGGTGCTCATGGCGACCGGTTTCGACGCGTCGCAGTCGCCGCTCGTGAGCCTCACGCGCCCGCGCGTCGGGGTGTACAACGCGCACGTCTGGTCGATCGCGCGCCGGCAGGGCGCGTACGTGCTCGACCTCTGGGGCATGCGCGCGCTCCAGGACTGGCGGGTGTGGTCGGAGGACCGCATCCACCTGACGCCCGAGGGGCACCGGCGGGTCGCGCAGGCGGCGCTCGTCGGGCTGGGCCAGGCGCCCGACGACGCGGCGTGGGACGACCCGCTCGCACCCCTGCCGCCGGTCCCGGCGCTGGACCGGGCCCGGCAGAACGCGCAGTGGGTGCGCACCCACGTCGTGCCGTGGGCCCAGCGCCGCCTCCGCGGGACGTCGTCGGGCGACGGGCGGCTCCCCAAGGCGCCCGAGCTCCTCCCGGTCCCGCTCGCCGACCGCTGAGCGGTGCGGACCGCCGAGCGCGCACGAGATCGGCGGTGTCTGCCGAGATCGGCGGTCGCAACTGCCGATCCGGGCAGAAGCTGCCGATCTCACGGAGCGCGCCGACACGACGACGCCCCCGGTTCCGCACGGAACCGGGGGCGTCGTGGTGGAGCCGCCTGTCGGGTTCGAACCGACGACCTTTCGCTTACAAGGCGAGTGCTCTACCAGCTGAGCTAAGGCGGCGTGCCCGGGCTGCCGGGCGAGCGAACAGACTACCTGCTCGCCCGACGGCCGGGGACCGGGGCCGACGCCGCTCGCGGCGCCGGCCCGCGAGGTCAGCCCTGCGCGGCCGTGACGGCGGCGGAGAGCGCGTTCGGGTCGCTCCAGTTGCCGTCCCAGCGCTTGCCGTCGATCGTGATCGTCGGCGTGCCGAAGCCGCCCGACTGCGGGTTGGCGAGCGCCTCGTCCTGGGTGACGAGGCTCGTCGCGGTGGCGGCCCAGTCGCCGAACGTCTCGACCGCGGTCCCGTCGGCGATGCCCGCGGCGACGTCGGCCGGGACGCCGGCCTGCTCGGCGAGGTCCGCGATCTGCTCGTCGGTGAGCGTCTCCTTGTTCTCCTCCGGCTGGTTCTGGAACATGATCGCGTTGAACGCGTTCATCTGCTCCGGCGCGCGGTCCGCGATCCACGCGGCGGCCGCCGCGGAGCGGGTCGAGAACTGCTGCGCGTTCGCCATGCGGTCGAGGATCGCGACGGGGTGCAGCACGACGGTCACGTCGCCCGACTCGCGGAGCTGGTCGAGCGTCGGGCCGTTCGTCTCCTCGAACTGGCCGCAGATGGGGCACATGTAGTCGAGGTACACGCCGACCTCGACCGCGCCGTCGTTCTCCGTCCCGGCGGTGCCGTCGGCGCCGAGGGGGATGCCCCCGTCGTCGCGCGCGGTGGACGGGCTGGTCACGTCGGCGAGGTTGCCGGCCGCGACGGCGTCGATCGTCTTGTTCTGGTCCTTCATGGCCGGGATCCACACGGCGAGGAACACGCCGACGAGGACGAGGACGCCCGCGACGAGCGCTCCGATCGTGATGAGGCGGTTCCGCTTGTCGCGCTTGGCCTGCGCCTCGCGCAGCGCGAGGGCCTCCGCGCGCGCGGCCTCGCGGCGCTGGGCCTTGGTCTGGGCTTCGTTGCTGGGCATGGTCGTCCTCCGAGGGAGTTCCGAGAGCTGGGGATGTGTCGGGGTGCGCGCCGACGGGGGTCGCGCTGGGCCGTGCGTCCGACGGCGTCGTCAGACGGCGGCGTCAGACCAGGGCGAGCCGCGGCGGCCCGCGCCGCGTGCGCACCACCGCGTCTGCGAGGTGGTGCAGCGCGGCGGGGACGGCGTCGGGCACCGGGCGGACGACCCGCCGGGCACCCACCAGCGCGCCCACCGGGCGCGCCGCACCGCGCACGACCGTCCGCAGCGCGCGGGCCGCGCCGCTCACGACGGCCCGCGAGCGCTCGTGGGCGCGCCGCGCCCACGCCGAGACGCCCCACGCGACGGCCGCGGCCACCGCGTGGGCGACCACGACCGGGAGCGCGAGCACGCCCACCACGGTGACCATGGCGGCGGGGTCGCCGCCGAGCGCGGTACCGGACGGGCAGTCGGGGGTCTCGTGGACGAGCGCGAGGTGCATCCCGGCGACGCCCCACGCCCCCGGCACCGTGACGCACTGGTGCACGACGGCGTACCCGCGGTCGGCGAGCTGCGTCACCAGGGCGGCGAGGAGCGTGAGGAGCAGGAGGGCGGGGCCGAGGAACCGGCCGGTCACGGGCACGACGGACGTGCGCGTCACGCCGCGCGACCACGCGCGCGGCACCGTCGTCCGGAGCACGGCGCCCATCCTACGCATGCGTGCTGGTAGCGGGCTGGGAACGTCCAGGACGGGTCGGTCGACCTGGCCGGGCGCTCAGCGCAGCGACGGGGGCCCGGGGAACGGCCACCACGTCACCTCGGGGTCGCCGGCGAGGAGGACGACGCACAGGACCGTGAGGGCGAGCCCGAGTCCCGCGAGGACCAGGGTCCCGGTGCGGCCCGGGGCGAGCCGCGCGAGCGCGGTCCGCGTCCCGTAGCGCGTGAGGTGGGTCAGCGGCCCGGACCACGCGAGCACGACGGCCGCGAACGACGCGAGTCCCAGGACCACGGTCGTGACGACCGGCGAGTTGCCGCCGTCCGCGCCCTCGACGACGACCCAGCGGTCGGACTCCAGCAGCCACCACCCGGCCACGACGACGAGCACCCCCGCGCAGGCCGCGACGAGCAGCGACGGGAGCGCCCCGACCGTGGCGCGCACGACGTACCAGGGCGAGGCCGCGACGGCCCGCACCGTGTCCCGGGGCGAGACGCCGCGCCGCTCGCGCCGTGCGTGCAGCGACTCCGTCGTCACCCCGACGACGCGCGCGAGGACGACCAGCACGGAGAGCACGACGAACGCGACGCCCGGGTGCAGCATCCCGAGCAGGACGATCGGGGCCGCGAGGAGGAGCAGCGCGGTGCGGCGCGCGGCGGGCACGGGGCGCACGTAGAGCGGCTCGCCGTCCTCCCCGACGGGCGGGGCCCCGAGGTCGTCCAGGAGGTCGTGGCCCGTCGGCACGGCCATGGTGCGGCCGTCGTTGACCTGGGACTGCGACGTGGGCAGGGGCGGTGGCACGACCTGCGCCCGGCCGGTCCACGCCTGCGCACCGGTGCCGCCCGGGACGACGGCGACCGGCGGCACGACCTGCGTGGGACCGGTGGGCGGCCCGACGACCTGGGTCGCGGGGGCCGCGTCGCCCGTGTCGGCGGCGTGCCGCAGGGCGGCGACGACCTCCGTCGGGCCGAGCCGCTGCGCGGGGTCCGCGTGCAGGGCCCCGGCGAGCACGCGGGCCGTGACCGGCCCGAGGCCGGCGAGGTCGGGCCGCCCGCTGCGGGCACGGGCCAGGACGACGTCGGTCGGTCGCACCCCGAACGGGGCCCGGCCCGTCGCGGCGTAGGCGAGGAGCGCGGCCCAGCCCCACCAGTCGCTCCCGACGCTCGGGGCGGCGCCCTCGAGCAGCTCGGGCGCGAGGTAGCCCGGCGTCCCCATGACGAGGCCGGTCGACGTGACGCGCGCGTCCTCCAGGCCCTGCGCGATGCCGAAGTCGATGAGCACGGGGCCGCGCGAGGAGACCATGACGTTGCTCGGCTTGAGGTCGCGGTGCACGACGCCGGCCGCGTGCACCGACTCGAGCGCGGCGGCGAGCTGGTCGGCGAGCTCGTAGAGGTCCCACGGGTCGAGCGGGCCGCCCTCGGCGACCTCGTCCTCGAGGGTCGGGCCGTCGACGAGCTCGGTGACGATGAACGCGTCGGGTCCGTCGAGCTCGACGTCGAGGATCTGCGCGACGGCGGGGTGGCGCAGGCGCTGCAGGGCGAGCGCCTCGCGCCGCAGCCGCTCGCGTCCCTGGGCCGCGGCGTCGAGGTCGACGTGCGCGTGCAGGAGCTTGATCGCGACGAGGTTCCCGCCGCCGTCGTGCGCGCTGTGGACGGTGCCCATGGCGCCCGACCCGAGCCGCGAGCCGATGAGGTAGCCCCCGACCTCGCTCCCCGGTGCGGGCCCGCGCGCCGGGCCGCCCGGGGCGGTCCGCGCGTCGACGCGCTGCGTGGGCTCCTCCATGGTGACAAGGTAGCGGCAGCGGGCCGGTCGTCGCCTTCCGGACGGGCCCGGCCGACCTGGTGGGCGGGTCGGCCCGGGACGGACGTCCCGTCCGCGCGCCGGGCGGCACGACTACCCTGGGTCGCCCAGGCGCGATCCATCGAAGCTCAAGGAGAAGTCCATTGACAGGCAAAGACGGATTCGATCTCGTCGTGGTGGCCAACCGGCTGCCCGTGGACTTCACGGTCGGACCCGGCGGCCACGTCGAGTGGAACCGCTCGCCCGGCGGTCTCGTCACGGCGCTCGAGCCGGTCATGCAGGCGTCCGACGGCGCCTGGGTCGGCTGGTCCGGCGCGCCCGACCTCGCGAGCGACCCGTTCGACGCCGACGACATGCGGCTCGTGCCCGTCACCCTCTCCGCGGACGAGATCGAGCGCTACTACGAGGGCTTCTCCAACGACACGCTCTGGCCGCTGTACCACGACGTCATCTCGCCGCCCACGTACCACCGCACGTGGTGGGAGGCGTACCGCCGCGTCAACCAGCGCTTCGCCGACGCCGCGGTCGCGCAGGTCTCCCCGGGCGGCGTCGTGTGGGTGCACGACTACCAGCTCCAGCTCGTGCCGCAGATGATCCGCGCCCAGCGCCCCGACGTGCGGATCGGGTTCTTCAACCACATCCCCTTCCCGCCGCTCGAGCTGTTCCAGCAGCTCCCGTGGCGCCGGCAGGTGCTCGACGGCCTCCTCGGCGCGGACCTCGTGGGCTTCCAGCGCGCGGGCGACGCCGCGAACTTCATCCGTGCGGTGCGGCGGCTGCGCGCCCACACGACGCGCGGGCCGATCATCACGGTCCCGGGCGAGGACGGGCGCGACCGCCACGTCCGCGCTGCCGCGTTCCCCATCTCGATCGACTCGCGCCGCTTCGACGAGCTCGCCCGCACGCCCGAGGTCCAGCAGCGCTCGCGCGAGATCCGCGCGGACCTCGGCGACCCGGACGTCATGATGCTCGGCGTCGACCGCCTCGACTACACCAAGGGCATCCGGCACCGCATCAAGGCGTACGGCGAGCTGCTGCAGGACGGCCGCCTCGACGTCGAGCACGCCACGCTCGTCCAGGTCGCGAGCCCGAGCCGCGAGAACGTCGACGCCTATCAGGAGCTGCGCGAGCACGTCGAGGGCGCGGTCGGGCGGATCAACGGCGAGTACGCGGAGATCGGGCACGCCGCGATCCACTACCTGCACCACTCCTACCCGCCCGAGGAGATGGCCGCGCTGTACCTCGCGGCGGACGTCATGCTCGTCACCTCGCTGCGCGACGGCATGAACCTCGTCGCCAAGGAGTACGTCGCCGCCCGCTCGGACGACCGCGGCGTGCTGGTCCTCTCGGAGTTCACGGGCGCCGCGGACGAGCTCTCCTCCGGCGCGCTCCTCGTCAACCCGCACGACATCGACGGGATGAAGGACATCATCGTGGCGGCCGCGCACATGGACCACCGCGAGCAGCGCAAGCGCATGCGCCGCCTGCGGCGCAAGGTCCTCAACGACGACGTCGCGAAGTGGTCGGAGTCGTTCCTGGGGGTCCTCACGGCCATGCCGTCGCGCGTGCCGCACCGGCGGCCCGACGACGCGGGCCAGGACGGCGCGCAGGCCGACCTCGCCGCGGGGGCCGGCGCGTGACCCGGCCCGACGACGTCGCCTCGCAGCCGGTGACGCCGCCCGGTCCCGTCGCCGAGGCCGCGCGCGCGTTCGCGGCGGACGGCGGCGACGCCCCGCACCCCCGGCTCGTCGCGCTCGACTTCGACGGGACCCTCGCGCCGCTCGTCGACGACCCGCACGCGGCACGCATGGCGCCCGCCGCACGGGCCGCCGTCGACCGCCTCGGGGCGGTCCTCGCCGGGACGACGACGCGCCTCGCCCTGGTCTCCGGGCGCCACCTCGCGGACCTCGCCGAGCGCAGCCGGCCACCCGTCGGGACCTTCCTCGTGGGCAGCCACGGCGCCGAGACGGGCGTCGCCACGCCAGCGGGGGTCGAGGCCGTCCCCGTGGAGCTCACCCGGGACCAGGCGGACCTCCTCGACGCGCTGCGTGCAGGGTTCGCCGACGCGGTCGCGGGGCGCGAGGGGGCCTGGGTGCAGGACAAGCCGAGCGCCGCCGTCCTGCACACGCGGCTCGCGTCCGCGGCGGACACGCGCGCCGCCGAGGACGCCGCGGACGCGGTGGCCGAGCGCCTCGGGTTGCACGCGATGCACGGCAAGGACGTGGTCGAGGTCGCCGTCGTCGAGACGTCGAAGGGCGAGGCGGTGGACCGGCTGCGGGACGTCGTCGGGCACGACGCCGGGCTCCCGGACGCGCGGACGCGCGTGCTGTACGCCGGGGACGACACGACGGACGAGACCGCGTTCGCCGTGCTCGGCCCGGGCGACCTCGGGGTCAAGGTGGGCGACGGCGAGACGCTCGCGGCGCAGCGGGTGCCGGACGCGGACGCGCTGGCCGCGGTGCTCGACCTGCTCGCCGACCTACTGGGGCGCCCGGGAGCCTGAGTGCCCCGGCCCGGGGCACCACGAAACCGCTACCCGATCGTGACCGGCCCTGTGACGAAGCACTCAGAACCGGGAGTAGTATCGGGTCCACGATGACGTCGGGTCCCCTGCTCGGGTAAGAGGGGGTCCGACTTCTTCTGTGTCGTCGAAGACACGCTCGTCCGCCATCGCGAACAGCTACGTCGACGTGGCACGTCACTGCACAACGGATCGTCCGGCACGTACCTGCCGGTGGAGGGATGTACCAGTCATGGCTACGGTCACCTACGACCACGCAACCCGGCTCTACCCCGGGACCGAGCGTCCCGCCGTGGACCAGCTCAACCTGCACATCGAGGACGGCGAGTTCCTCGTCCTCGTCGGCCCCTCGGGCTGCGGCAAGTCGACCTCGCTCCGCATGCTCGCGGGCCTCGAGGACGTCAACGGCGGTCACATCTACATCGGCGACCGCGACGTCACGGACGTCCAGCCGAAGGACCGCGACATCGCGATGGTGTTCCAGAACTACGCGCTGTACCCGCACATGTCCGTCGCGGACAACATGGGCTTCGCGCTGAAGATCGCCGGCACGCCGAAGGCGGAGATCCGCCAGCGCGTCGAGGAGGCCGCGAAGATCCTCGACCTCACCGAGTACCTCGACCGCAAGCCGAAGGCGCTCTCCGGTGGTCAGCGCCAGCGCGTCGCCATGGGCCGTGCGATCGTCCGCCAGCCGCAGGTGTTCCTCATGGACGAGCCGCTGTCGAACCTCGACGCCAAGCTCCGCGTCCAGACCCGTACGCAGATCGCGTCGCTCCAGCGTCGTCTCGGCGTCACGACCGTCTACGTCACGCACGACCAGACCGAGGCCCTCACCATGGGCGACCGCATCGCGGTCCTCAAGGACGGTCTGCTCCAGCAGGTCGGCACGCCGCGCGAGATGTACGACACGCCGGCCAACGTCTTCGTCGCGGGCTTCATCGGCTCGCCGGCGATGAACATCGGCACGTTCGTGGTCAAGAACGGCGTCGCCGAGGTCGGCCCGGCCCGCATCGCGCTCGAGCGCGAGACGGCCGCGAAGATCACCGAGGCGGACAACGGCAAGGTCACCATCGGCTTCCGCCCCGAGTCGCTCGACGTCGTGTCGCAGGCGAACGAGGCCGCGTTCCCGGTCGAGGTGAACATCGTCGAGGAGCTCGGCTCCGACGCGTTCGTCTACGGCACGCTCAAGGGCGACCTGGCCGCGCAGGCCGACGTCCACTCGGGCGCCGGCGACAACCAGGTCATCGTCCGCGTCGACCCGCGCAACGTCCCGGCCAAGGGCGAGCGCATCTACGTGACGATCCGCCCGGGTCACTCGCACGTCTTCGGCGCGGCGTCGGGCCAGCGCATCAGCTGACACCCGTCACACCGCACCGCCACAGGGCGGGTCCTCCCGGACGGGAGGACCCGCCCTGTGTCGTCTCGCGGCGGTGCGCTGCGCGAGGCACGGCGCCGCCCGTGGCGGCGCGGCTCGCCCTTGACACGGTCATGGCCGACCACAAGACTACTTTTGCACACGTGACATCAGAAGTCGCATGTTCGTCAGCCAAATCGACAACGCTGTCAATTGGAGCCTCATGCAGATCTCCCACCCTTCGTCCCGCGCCCGGCGCCTCGGCGCCGCGCTCACGGGCGGCGCGCTCGTCGCGGGCACGTTCGCCGCGGCCCCCGCCGTCGCGACCCCGTCAGCCGAGACCAGCCCACCGACCACCCTCGCCGCGGCCGAGACGTGCGGCCCGGACGACGGGCTCCCCGACTCCAAGATCTCCATCCAGCTCTACACCCACGTCGGTGAGCTCGGGGGCTCGGGGACGCCGTCCGCCGAGACGATCGACCGCGTGCTCGGGGAGGTGGCCGACGCGGGCTTCACCAACGTCGAGCCGTACAACCAGCCCTACTCGATGCCCGTCGAGGAGTACCGGGCGATCCTCGACAAGTACGGTCTCGAGGTGTCGTCCAGCCACGGCAGCACGGACTGGGGCTCGTGGCCCCAGACCGTCGCGTACGCCGTCGCGCTCGGTCAGGACTACATCGGGACCGGCGGGATGGCCGGCGGCTACGGCACCTACGACGAGGCGGTCGCGACCGCGGCCTACGTCAACCAGCTCGGCCAGTACGCACACGAGAACGGCGCGAACAAGATCGTGCTGCACAACCACCAGAGCGAGTTCACCACGCGGTACCCCGACCCGGTCACCGGCGAGATGGTCAGCGCGTGGGAGGTCATCGAGGAGAACACCGACCCGCGCTACGTCACGTTCGAGCTCGACGTCGGCTGGGCGGCCGACGCCGGCCTCGACGTCCCCGCGTGGATCGAGGAGCACGGGGACCGCATCGAGCTGCTGCACATCAAGGACGCCGTGAACGTGAACGCGCCGGGCGACATGCGGCAGGTCGCCCTCGGGCGGGGCGACCTGGACCTCCCGGCCATCATCGCCGCGGCCGAGCCGTACGTGCAGTACTACACCTACGAGTGGGACTGGGCGCCGTCGTTCGAGACGTCCGCGGAGTCCTACCGCTACCTCCGCTGCTTCGAGTCCGAGGGCGGGGGCGGGAACGAGGGCGACGAGTCGCTCGCCCTGGGCCGCCCCGTGACGGCCTCCAGCATCGACGAGGCCGGCCACGAGGCCGAGAAGGCGGTCGACGGCAACGCCGGCACCCGCTGGAGCAGCGCGTGGAGCGACCCGGAGTGGATCGCGGTGGACCTCGGCGCGAGCTACGACCTCAGCCAGGTCGTCATCGACTGGGAGACCGCGTACGGGTCGGGGTACGAGGTCCAGACCTCGCCGGACGGCGAGACATGGACCACGGTGCACACCGTCGCCGACGGTGACGGCGGGTACGACGAGCTGGACGTCTCCGGCAGCGGCCGGTACGTGCGCCTCTACCTCACCGAGCGCGCGACGCAGTGGGGCTTCTCGCTCTACGAGCTCGAGGTCTACGGCACCCCGAGCGGGCAGCTCGACCTCGACGTCACGGTGCAGCCCCGGTGCCTCGCCGGCCAGGCGTACCTCGCGGTCCGCGCGGCGAACGGCGAGGACTCGCCGGTCGACGTGACCCTCGCGACGGCCTACGGCACCCGCGAGTTCGCCGACGTCGCCCCGGGCACGAACGCGTACCAGTCGTTCGCGGTGCGCTCGGCCTCGGTCGAGAGCGGGTCGGTGACCGTGACGGGCACCGCGACGGTCGACGGCGAGGACGTCACCTCGACGTTCGACGTCGACCACGACGCGCTCGCCTGCTCCTGATCTCCTCCCGTCCCTCGGGGCGGGGCGCGTCCGACCTCACGGGTCGGGCGCGCCCCGCCCGGCGAGCCGAGCACCGGAAGCGCCGCGACCGCACGGCACCTCGCGTCGACCATGGACAATGGACCCGTGACGGTGCACAACCTGCAGATCACCGCGTCGGCCCCCGACCCGGCTCTCCTCGACCTGCCCTGGGACATCCCGCTCGAGGAGTGGCCGGCCGAGACCCTCGCGGCGCTGCCGCGCGGTATCTCCCGGCACATCGTGCGGTTCGTGCGCCTCTCGGGGCGCGTCATCGCCATCAAGGAGATCGGCGAGACGGTCGCCTACCGGGAGTACGAGCTGCTCCGCCAGCTCCGGCGGCTCGAGGTGCCGAGCGTCGTGCCGGTGGGTGTCATCACGGGGCGCCAGGACGCGAACGGCGAGCGGCTCGAGGCCGTCCTCATCACGGAGCACCTGCAGTTCTCGCTCCCCTACCGCGCGCTGTTCAGCCAGTCGCTGCGCCCGGACACGGCGACGCGCCTCATCGACGCGCTCGCCGTGCTGCTCGTGCGCCTGCACCTGGTCGGCTTCTACTGGGGCGACGTGTCGCTGTCGAACACGCTGTTCCGGCGCGACGCCGAGACCTTCGCGGCGTTCCTCGTGGACGCGGAGACGGGTGACCTGCACCGCGAGCTCTCCCCCGGCCAGCGCTCGTACGACGTCGACCTCGCGCGCACGAACATCATCGGCGAGCTCATGGACCTCTCCGCGGGCGAGCTGCTCGACGAGGACGTGGACGAGGTCGCGATCGGCGACGCGCTCGTGGCGCGCTACGAGGAGCTGTGGGCCGCGCTGACGACGTCCGAGTCGTTCGACGCGAACGAGCGGTGGCGCGTCGCGGCCCGCATCGAGCACCTCAACAACCTCGGCTTCGATGTCGACGAGCTCGCGATCACGACCGACATCGACGGCACGACCGTGCAGATCCAGCCCAAGGTCGTCGACGCGGGGCACCACTCGCGGCGCCTGCTGCGCCTCACGGGCCTCGACGTGCAGGAGAACCAGGCGCGCCGCCTGCTCAACGACCTCGACTCGTTCCGCGCGGCGGCGGAGCGGCAGAACGACGACGAGGAGTTCGTCGCCCACGACTGGCTCAGCGGGGTGTTCGAGCCCACGATCCAGGCCGTGCCCCGCAACCTGCGCCGCAAGCTCGAGCCGGCGCAGCTCTTCCACGAGATCCTCGACCACCGCTGGTTCATCTCCGAGCGCGCGGGCCGCGACGTCCCCATGGCGGAGGCGACGCAGTCGTACGTCGAGAACGTGCTGCGCCACCGCCCGGACGAGAAGGCGATCCTCGGCCTCGCGCCGGGCGAGAAGGACCCCGAGTACTACGGCTGAGACGTGACGGCGCCCCACGGGTCCGGGGACCGGTGGGGCGCCGACAGGTCGAGTGACGTCAGGCCTCGCGGCGCAGGCGCGCGACCTCGTAGAGCGAGATGCCCGTCGCGACGGCGGCGTTGAGCGACTCGGTGTCCGACCCGATGGGGATGGACGCGACGACGTCGCACGCCTCGCGCACGAGGCGCGAGAGCCCCTTGCCCTCGGACCCGGCGACGACGACGAGCGGCTCGGTCGCGAGCTGGAGGTCGCCGATCGCCGTCTCCCCGCCGGCGTCGAGACCGACGACGAAGCAGCCCGCCTTCTTGAGCTCACCGAGGGCGCGGACCAGGTTGGTCGCGCGCGCGACGGGCACCCGGGCGGCCGCGCCGGCCGAGACCTTCCACGCGGACGCCGTGACGCCCGCGGCGCGACGCTCGGGGACGAGCACGCCGTGCGCCCCGAACGCCCCCGCGGAGCGCAGCACGGCGCCGAGGTTGCGGGGGTCGGTCACGCCGTCGAGCGCGACGACCAGCGGCGGACGACCCGTCGCCTCGGCAGCGTCGAGCAGGTCGTCGACGTCGGCGTACTCGTACGGCGGCACCTTGATCGCGACGCCCTGGTGGACGGCGCCGTCCGTGAGGCGGTCGAGCTCCGGCTTGCCGACCTCGAGGAGGTCGTAGCCGCGGCCCGCGACGATGTCGACGATCTCGCGGGTCCGGTCGTCGGCGTCGAGGCGCGACGCGAGGTAGACGACCTCGACGGGGATGCGCGCGCGCAGCGCCTCGAGCACGGAGTTGCGCCCCGCGACGACCTCCTGCACCGAGCCGCGCCCCTTCGGCCCGCCGCCCCGGGAGGCTCCGCCCTTGGCGCCGCCACCCCACGAGGCGCCCCCGCGCCCGGTCGCCGCGCGCTTCTCCTCGGCGACCTTGCGCTTGTGCGCCGCGTGGTAGACGCGGTCCTCGGCCTTCGGGGTCGGCCCGCGGCCCTCGAGGCCCTTGCGCCGCTGTCCGCCGGAGCCGACGGTCGCGCCCTTCTTGCTGCCGGGCTTGCGGGTCGCGCCGCGTCGTTGTGAGTTGCCAGCCATGGGAGTACCCGTCGTGTCGTGGTCAGGTCGGTCGGTGTCGGTCAGGTGGATCGACACCGGTCCGGTCGGTCAGGTCGGTCGGTTCGTGCGGGCGGGCGCCGGTGCGCCACCGGGTCCAGTGTCCCTCAGACACCCCGCCGAGGGAGAGCCGTGGTCCACCGAGGGAGAGGCCTGGTCACGACCACGCCTCTCCCTCGCGGTACCCAGCCTCCACCCCGCGGGGACGGTCGTCAGGCGAGGGTCCAGCGCGCGCCGTCGGCCGAGTCCTCGACCGCGACGCCCGCCGCGGCGAGGCGGTCGCGGATCGCGTCGGCGGTCGCGAAGTCGCGCGCCGCGCGGGCCTCGGCGCGGGCCGCGAGCTCCGCGCCGACGACGGCGTCGAGCACCGCCGCGTAGCGCGAGTCCCCGCGGTCGGCCCACTGGGCGTCGGCCGGGTCGAGGCCCAGGACGTCGAGCATCGCCCGCACCGCGACGAGGTGGTGCCGCGCGACGGCGTCCGCGGCCGTCGTGCGGTCGGCGAGCGCCGCGTTCCCCGCCCGCAGGTGCTCGTGCACGACGGCGAGCGCCGCGGGCACGTTGAGGTCGTCGTCCATGGCCGCGGTGAACGCGGTCGGCAGCTCGGCCTCGGTCACGTCGCCGACGTCGCCCACGCGCTCGGTCGCGCGCTCGACGAACCCGGCGAGCCGCTCCCACGTGGCCTCGGCCTCGACGACCGTCGCGGGCGTCCACTCGAGCATCGAGCGGTACTGCACGGAGGCGAGGGCGTAGCGCAGCACGGCCGGGCTCGTGGTCGCGAGGACCTCGCGCACGAGCAGCCCGTTGCCGAGCGACTTGCTCATCTTGGCGCCGCCCTGCGTGACCCACGCGCTGTGCAGCCAGTGCCGCGCGAACCCGTAGCCCGCGGCGCGCGACTGCGCCTGCTCGTTCTCGTGGTGCGGGAAGCGCAGGTCGAGCCCGCCGCCGTGGATGTCGAACGTGTCGCCGAGGTACCGGCGCGCCATCGCGGAGCACTCGAGGTGCCAGCCGGGGCGCCCGCGACCGAACGGCGTGGGCCACGACGCCGTCTCGGGCTCGCCCTCCTTGGGCGCCTTCCACAGCGCGAAGTCGCGCGGGTCGCGTTTGGCGGCGGCCTCCTCCGCGTCCGCGGGGACGTCGTCGGGCACGGGGTTGAGGTCCTCGAGGCGCTGGTTGGTCAGGGAGCCGTACTCGGACCAGGACCGCACGTCGAACCACACGTCGCCAGGGCCGGTCGTGTACGCGTGCCCGCGCTCCACGAGGCGCTCCATGAGCTCGACCATGTCCGGCACGTGCCCGGTCGCGCGCGGCTCGTACGTGGGCGGCAGGACGCCCAGCGCGTCGTACGCGGCGGTGAACGCGCGCTCGTACGTCGCGGCCCAGGCCCACCACGGCTCGCCCGCGTCGGCGGACTTCACGAGGATCTTGTCGTCGATGTCGGTGACGTTGCGGATGAGCGTCACGCGCGTCCCGCCGCGCCGCAGCCAGCGCACGAGCACGTCGAACGCGACGGCCGAGCGCATGTGGCCGATGTGGGGTGCCGCCTGGACGGTCGCGCCACACAGGTAGATGCCGACCTCGCCCGGAGTCAGGGGCACGAAGTCGCGCACGTCCCGCGTGGCGGTGTCGAACAGGCGAAGAGTCACGTCCGCAAGGGTACCGGGGACGCACCACCACGGCCGAAGCGGCACGGGCAGGTCTCGCGGCCGATCCCGGTGCAGCCCCGACCGGCGCGGGTCAGCCGAAGTTCTTGCCCTCGCCGCGGTACGTGGGCACGACGTCGACCACCTCGTCCCCGCGCACGAGGTGCACGCGGTCGAACCGCTCCATCGCCTCCCCCGCCTTGCCGTGCCGGAACCAGACGCGGTCGCCCACGCCCAGCTCCGGGGCGCCCGCGACGCCCCGGGTCCGGTGCAGCGGCGTCTGGACCTCGCCCGCGCCCTCGCGCCCCGTGAGCGACCAGCCGGGCGTCGCGACGCGCGGCAGCCGGCTGCGCGACGCGGGGCCGGACGCGACGTACCCGCCGCCGAACGCGGTCGCCCACCCGGGCGCGGGGACGCGCACCACGTCGAGGCCGAAGAACGCCGAGGGGCGCGGACGGAAGGAGCGGTACTCGTCGAACAGCCCGGGCACGTAGAGCCCCGACCCCGCGGTGACCTCCGTGACGACGCCGTCCGCGGACGACGTCTCGAGCGACCCGGTGCCGCCGGAGTTCACGAGCTCGAGGTCGTGCCCGACGACGTCGCGCACCGCGGCGACGACCTCGCCCCGGCGCTCGCCCAGCTCGAGCACCGAGAGCCGCTTGACCGCACGGACGGCGAGGCTCGAGTCGGGCATGCCCGCGACCTGCGCCTCGTAGAACATCAGGCCGCGCAGCGAGAGCCCGGGCGTCGAGACGACCCGGGCGGCGAGCGACGCGACGTCCGGGGGGTCGTGCAGCGGCGAGCGCCGCGTGCCGAGGTGGACCGTGACGAGCCCGAGCCCGACCCGCAGCGAGGCGTCCACGTCGAGGCACACGCGCACGGGCGGCGCGTCGCCCGTGCCCGCCTCCGCGAGCGCGTGCCGCACGAGCTCGAGGTGCGCCGCGTCGTCGACCATGAGCGTGATCTCGCGCCGCCCGGCCTCGTGCCGCGCCAGCGCCGCGAGCGCGCCGCGGTCCACGGACGGGTATCCCACGAGGACGTCGCGGACGCCCGCGTCGACGAGCCACAGCGCCTCGCGGACCGAGAACGCCATGACGCCCCGGAAGCCGCGCTCGCCGGCGCGCGTCACGAGCGAGCGGACGCGGACCGACTTCGACGCGACGCGCACGGGCACGCCTCCGGCGCGGGCCAGGAGCTCGTCGGCGTTGGCGTCGAACCGGTCGAGGTCGACGACGGCGAGCGGACCGTCGAGGTCCGCGGTGGCGCGCGTCAGCCGGGCGAGCAGCGACGGCGTCGCCCCGCGCTCGTCCCCGGCAGGGTCGGCCGTCCCCGTCCTCGTCCCCGAGCCCGGTCCGGGCGCCGCGTCGGTCGTCATGGGGAGAACGTACGCCACGCGGGGAGCGTGAGACAGTACGACCTGTGAGCAGCGACGACGCCCTCTCCTGGACCAACTGGGCCCGCACGGCCTCCGCGACCCCGCGCCGCCGGGCCTCCCCGCGCGACGAGGCGGAGCTGGGGCGGCTCGTCGCCGGGGCGGCCGCCGAGGGGATGCGGGTGCGCGCCGTCGGGGCGGGCCACTCGTTCACCCCCGCGGCCGTCACCGACGGGCTCCTGCTCGACCTGGACCGCATCGGGCTCGTCGAGCGCATCACCCGCGGCACGGGCGCGCCCGGTGGAGCCGACGCCGACGCGATCCTCGTGACCGTGGGGGCGGGCATCCGCCTGCACCGGCTCAACGAGGCCCTCGCTGCCGCGGGCCTGGCCATGCGCAACCTCGGCGACATCGACCGGCAGTCGATCGCCGGCGCGATCTCGACGGGCACGCACGGGACCGGCGCCGGGCTCGGCGGGCTCGCCACCCAGGTGCGCGGCGTCCGCGTCGTCGGGGCCGACGGCGAGGTCCGCGAGGCGTCCACGACGCAGGACCCCGACCTCTTCGAGGTGAGCCGCCTGGGGCTCGGCGTCACGGGCGTCCTGTCCGCGGTGACGCTCGAGGTCGTGCCGGCGTTCCTGCTCCGCGCGCAGGAGGAGCCGTGGCCGCTGGACCGCGTGCTGGAGGGCCTCGGCACGCCGGACGACCCCGACGGGCTCGTCGGGGGCAACGACCACTTCGAGTTCTACTGGTTCCCCCACACGCGTCGGGCGCTGACCAAGCGCAACAACCGGCTCGCCCCCGACGACGAGGCGGCGGAGCTCGAGCGGCTGCGGACGTCCGGCCCCGGGCCCGTCGCGCGGGCGCGCACGTGGGTCGACGAGGAGCTGTTGTCGAACGGCGCGTTCGAGCTCGTCAACCGGCTCGCCACCGCGGTGCCGCGCGTGACCCCGCGGCTCAACGCCGTCTCGGCCCGTGCGCTCGCGCCGCGGACCTACGTCGCGCCGTCGCACCAGGTCTTCGTCACCTCGCGCCGCGTCCGGTTCCGCGAGATGGAGTACGCGGTGCCGCGCGAGCGCCTGGTCGACGTCCTGGCGAGCATCGACGGCTGGCTGAACCGGTCCGGCGAGCACGTGCCCTTCCCCGTCGAGGTCCGGTTCGCGGCGCCTGACGACGTCTGGCTGTCCACCGCGCACGGTCGCGAGACCGCGTACGTGGCGGTGCACCAGTACGCCCGGCTGCCGCACGCGCGGTACTTCGACGCCGTCGAGCGCATCGTCGCCGAGGTCGGGGGACGTCCCCACTGGGGCAAGCTGCACGGGCTCGACGCCGAACGGTTCCGCGAGCTCTACCCCCGGTTCGACGACGCCGTGGCGGTCCGCGACGCGGCGGACCCCGACGGGGTCTTCGCGAACGCGTACACGGACCGGGTGCTCGGGCGTGCGCCGGGAGCGGCCGCGCGCGGCTGACCGCTCGCGCGGCCGACGGGCGCGGCGGTCAGGCGACGGGCTCCGGGCCGTGCTCGCGCACGGGCGACCCGTCCGGTCGGACCATGAGCGACAGCACGTACTCGGCGAGCGCGTGGAAGCTGCGGACCGCGGTCTCGTCGTCCTGCTCGACGAGCCAGGCGATCTCGATGCCGTCGATGTACCCGGCGACGATGCGCGAGAGGAAGCCCATGTCCATCGAGTAGGTGACGTTCCCGCGCTCGGCGACGTTCTCGAGGAATCCGCGGGTCATCGCCCACGTCTGCTCCAGGTGCGTGTGCGCCACGGAGCGCAGCGCGCGGCTGCGCACGCCCGCCGTCGCGAACTCGAACGTGAGGAGGCGCATGTGCCGGCGCGGCGTGAGCCCGCTCCACAGGCCGTCGGCAGCGGCGTGCGCGAGCTCCACGACGTCGCCGTCGACGTCGAGGGCGGCGCGCACCGGCTCGGACGCGACGAGCGCGAGGCTGTTGCCCATCGCCTGGAGGAGCTCGTCCTTGTCCTCGAAGCAGTAGTGCACGACGCCGAGAGAGACGCCGGCCTCGGCCGCGACGCCACGGATCGTGACGGCCTCGACGCCCTCGCGGACGGCGATGGTCATCGCCGCGTCGACGAGCTGGGCCCGGCGTTCTTCGACGGACATTCGGTTCATGTGCGATTCATCCCATGTGTCGTTCTTGGGAAAGTCAAACACATCGATGCGCTCTCAGCGATCGTAGTGTCTGCTCGTGGGCCTGGCACCCGGGACGCCGGAAGGCGAGAATGGCGAGCCGGGCCCACCCAGCCCGTCATGCCCGCTCCCGACGAAGGACGACCGTGCCCCGACCGCGCCACCCCCGCACCTCCTGGACCGCCGCGCCCCTCGTGGTCCCGGTGACCGCGGTGCTCGTCCTCACGGGCTGCGGCGGTCCCGCGGACACGGGGGGCGACGACGCGCCGGTCACCTACGACGTCCCCGAGGTCCCGGTCCAGGTCACCGCTCCCCCGGGCTGGGAGCGCGTCACCCGCGACGGGGCGTTCGTGCTGCGCGCGCCGAGCGGGACGGGCCCGGAGGAGTTCCGGGCGAACGTCGTCGTGACGGGCGAGCAGTCCGCGTCGACGCTGGAGCAGGCCGGCGCCGCGACCGCGGCGGCCGTCAGCGCGATCCCCGGCTGGGCCCCGGGGGTCGACGGCCAGGGCCCGACGACCCTCGGCGAGCTCCCCGCCTTCCGGGTCGCGGGCACGTACGAGACGGCCGGAGCCGTCGTCGCGCAGGAGATCCTGGCGGTCCGGACGGGCGACGGGCCCGACGCGTGGGTCGTCGACCTCACCGCCTCGTACGCCGGGTCCGACGCCGACGGCGCCGCGCAGGCGCGCGCCGTCCTCGAGAGCGTGCGGCTCGCCCCCACGGGCTGAGGTCACGCGGGCGTCCCGACGGCGACGACGAGGGCCGTCGCGACGGCCGCGACGCCCTCCCCGCGGCCCGTGAGTCCCAGACCGTCGGTCGTCGTGGCCGTGAGCGTCACCGGGGCTCCCGCGGCCGCCCCGAGGGCCGCCTCCGCCTCGGCGCGGCGGGGCCCGAGGCGCGGTCGGTTGCCGATGACCTGGACGGCCACGTTCCCGATCTCGAACCCCGCGGCCCGGACCCGGCGGGCCGCCTCGGCGAGGAGGCGCGACCCGCTCGCCCCGGCCCACTCGGGCGCGCTCGTGCCGAAGTTCGACCCCAGGTCGCCGAGCCCCGTCGCCGAGAACAGCGCGTCCGCGGCGGCGTGCGCGGCGACGTCCGCGTCCGAGTGCCCGGCGAGGCCGCGCTCGCCCGGCCAGAGCAGCCCGCCGAGCCACAGCTCGCGCTCCTCGCCCTCGGGGGCGAACGCATGCACGTCGACGCCGACCCCCGTGCGCGGCAGCGGGGCCACGGGGGCGCGGCGCGGCGCGACCTCGGCGTGCTCGGCGGGGGTCGTCATCGGTCCTCCCGGAGGGTCAGCGCGGCGACGCGCAGGTCGTGGGCGGTGGTGATCTTGGCGGCGGCGGCGTCTCCGGGCACGACGTGGACGGGGAGCCCGAGCGCCTCGACGAGTCCGGCGTCGTCGGTCGCGGCGGACCGCTCGTCGTCCGCCCGGTGGGTCGCGGCCTCGTGCGCCCGGACCAGGAGCGCCCGGTCGAACCCCTGCGGGGTCTGCACCGCGCGCAGGGCCGCCCGGTCCACGGTCTCGGTGACGGGTTCCGCGCGGGACGGGTCGCCCGCCCGTGCGGCCGTCACGCGCTTGATCGTGTCCGTGACCGGCAGCCCCGGGACGACGGCGCCGTGGCCCGCCCGTACGGCCTCGACGACGCGGCGGACGAGCGCGGGCGGCGCGAGCGGTCGCGCCGCGTCGTGGACGAGCACGACGTCGACCGCGGGCTGCGCGGGGGCCGAGCGCCCCCCGGTCCCGGCGTCGGGCGCGTCGGCGTCCAGGCCCGCGCGCAGGCCCGCGGCGACGGAGGCCTGGCGGGTGCCCGCGCCCTCGACGACCCGCACGGGCCGGTCGACCGCCGGGTCGTCCCGGAGCAGCGCCGCGACGTGCTCCCGCAGGCCGGGTGGTGCCGTGACCACGATCGCGTCGACCGCCCCCGATGCGCACAGCCGGCGCGCCGCCTGGACGACCAGGGGCAGGCCGTCGAGCTCGACGAGGGCCTTGGGCAGGTCGAGCCCGAGACGGGTCCCGGAGCCCGCGGCGGTGAGGACGGCAAGAGTCGGCACGGGCACACGCTACCGGGCACGACGACGGGGAGGGCGCCGTCCGCACGGACGGCGCCCTCCCCGGTGGTCTGTCGCTCGGGCCGAGGCCCGGGACGTCAGGAGGCCAGCACCTCGTCGAGGATGGCCTCGGCCTTCTCCTCCTCGGTGTGCTCGGCCAGCGCGAGCTCCGAGACGAGGATCTGCCGGGCCTTCGAGAGCATGCGCTTCTCGCCGGCCGAGAGGCCGCGGTCGGCGTCCCGGCGCGACAGGTCGCGCACGACCTCCGCCACCTTGATCACGTCGCCCGACGCCAGCTTCTCGAGGTTCGCCTTGTACCGACGCGACCAGTTGGTCGGCTCCTCGGTGTAGGGTGCACGCAGCACCTCGAAAACGCGGTCGAGACCCTCCTGGCCGACGACGTCACGCACGCCGACGAGGTCGACGTTCTCGGCTGGGACTTCGATGGTCAGGTCGCCCTGCGCGACCTTGAGCTTGAGGTAGATCTTGTCCTCTCCGCGGATGGTGCGCGTCTTGATCTCCTCGATCAGTGCGGCTCCGTGGTGCGGGTAGACAACGGTCTCGCCTACTGTGAACGTCATCTGCAGATGTCCCCTTTCGCGGTGGTCCACCTTACCACGCGGAAGGCCGGAAATCCGAGCCCCTGGGCCCCTTGACAAGCGCCCCGGAGCAGCGTCTTCGCAGGTCAGCGCCGTGTCAGCGCGCCTCACGAACCTCGCCGAGCGGGCCACAGGGCCCCGCCGACCGCCGTCACGCGCGCCACGCGGGCGCGCGACCCCGCGTGACGCCGCTCACGCCACGCTCCCGGAGAGCCGGTTCCGGCCGCCCCGCCTCGCCCGACGCACTAGGCTGGGCGCGGAATCCAGTCCCCCCTCTCGCAGCCCTGGAGTGCACGTGACCCGCATCCCGACCCCCCGAGCAGCGACCCGTGCGGCGTCCCGAGCGACCGGCCGCGCACGCTACTGGGCCGTCCCCCTCGTGGTCGCGAGCGTGGCCGTCGCCTCCGCGTGCTCCCCCATCGAGACGAACCGCCCCTACTCGCCGTCGGACGGCCTGCGCGTCGACCTCACCGACGACCTGCGCGGCCTCAACCTCCTCGTCGTGAGCGCGGCCGACGGCGAGGCCGGCGCGCTCGTCGGGGCGTTCGCCAACGACTCGACCGAGGACGTGGAGTTCGACGTGACGCCGGAGGGCGGCGACCCGGTGACCATCCCCGTCGCCGCCGGGGAGACCGTCTACCTCGGGACCGAGGACGGGTTCGACGCGCAGATCGGCCGCGTCGACGCGGCCCCGGGCGGCGTGCTGCCCGTGACGGTCAGCGTGACCTCGGGCGAGGAGCAGGGCATGTCGCTGCCCGTCCTCGACGGCACCCTCGAGGAGTACGCGCACCTGCTGCCGTGACGTGCCGGCCCGGACCGGAAATGGGCTCGGGTCGTGTCACCGGTGGGCGCTAGCCTTCGCGTGCCGCCCTGACCGTCGTGGTCGGGGCACGTCCACGAAGGAATCCAGGTGACCCTGTCCCGCACCACCCGTCGGCCGCTCCTCCTCGTCGTGAGCGCCGTCGCCCTCGCCCTGACCGCCTCGGGCTGCGGCGCGATCCTCGACGAGCTCACCGGGCCGTCCGAGGCCCAGCGCGACGAGCCCGGCGGCGAGGTGACCGAGGCGTCGGACGCCGACGTCTTCTCGATCCAGGTCGGCGACTGCATCGTGACGTCGAAGCTGCCCGACGGCGAGAACGTCGAGTCCGTTCCCGTCGTCCCCTGCTCCGAGCCGCACGACGCCGAGGTCTACGCCGAGACCGAGCTCCCCGAGGGGGACTACCCCGGCGACGAGGCCGTCCAGGCGAGCGCCGAGGACTTCTGCCTCGGCGAGTTCGAGGCCTTCGTCGGCCTGTCCTACGACGAGTCCGCCTACTACTTCTGGCCCTTCACGCCGCGCGAGGAGGGCTGGAACACGGTCGACGACCGCGTGGTCCAGTGCGTCATCGACACCGACGGCACCGACGTCACGGGGTCGCTCCAGGGCTCGGCGTCCTGACCCCCGCCCACGCACGACGGCGCCCCTCCCGGTCCGGGAGGGGCGCCGTCGTGCGTGGTCCGGCCGGGCAGGCCGCGCAGACCGCGTCTGCTGGGCCCGATGCGGCTCAGGTCACCCGAAGCGGCCGGAGATGTAGTCCTCGGTGGCCTGCTGGGTGGGCGAGGAGAACATCGTCGCGGTGTCGTCCATCTCGATGAGGCGCCCCGGCTTGCCGGTGCCCGCGATGTTGAAGAACGCCGTGCGGTCGCTCACGCGCGCCGCCTGCTGCATGTTGTGCGTGACGATGACGATCGTGTACTCGTCCTTGAGCTCGGCGATGAGGTCCTCGATCGCGAGCGTGGAGATCGGGTCGAGCGCCGAGCACGGCTCGTCCATGAGGAGCACCTGGGGCTTGACGGCGATGGCGCGCGCGATGCACAGGCGCTGCTGCTGGCCGCCGGAGAGGCCCGAGCCCGGACGGTCGAGGCGGTCCTTCACCTCGTTCCACAGGTTCGCGCCACGCAGCGACGACTCGACGAGGTCCTCGGCGTCGGACTTCGAGATGCGCTTGTTGTTGAGCTTCACCCCCGCGAGCACGTTCTCCTTGATGGACATCGTGGGGAACGGGTTCGGCCGCTGGAAGACCATGCCGACCTGGCGACGCACGGCGACCGGGTCGACGTCGTCCCCGTAGAGGTCCACGCCCTCCATGGCGACCGTGCCCTCGACGCGCGCGCCGGGGATGACCTCGTGCATGCGGTTGAGGGTCCGCAGGAACGTCGACTTGCCGCACCCGGACGGGCCGATGAAGGCCGTCACGGACTTGGGGTCGATCGTCATGCCGACGTCCTGCACGGCGAGGAAGTCGCCGTAGTAGATGTTGAGGTCCTTGACGTCGATGCGCTGTGCCATCGGAGCTGTCCTGTTCTAGCGGAGGGTCTTGGGGGCGAACCAGCGGGTGACGAGTCGCCCGACGAGGTTGAGCAGCATGACGATGAGGATCAGCGTCAGGGCGGCCGCCCAGGCCCGGTCGTAGTTGATGTCGGGGATGCACACGACGTCGGTGACGTTGCTGCAGGGCACCAGGCCCTGGCTGTACTGCCGGTACACGTACACGGGCAGCGTCATCATGCGGCCCTCGAAGAGGTTGCCGTTGATGGAGTCGACGACGCCGACGGTGATGAGCAGCGGCGCGGTCTCGCCGATGACGCGCGCGACGGCGAGCATGACGCCGGTCGTGATGCCCGCGATCGACGTGCGCAGCACGACCCGCACGACGGTGAGCCACTTGGGCACGCCGAGCGCGTAGGCCGCCTCGCGCAGCTCGTTGGGCACGAGCCGGAGCATCTCCTCGCACGAGCGCACGACGACGGGGATCATGAGCACGGACAGCGCGACGGAGCCGACGATGCCCATGCGCACCCCGGGACCGAAGACCACGGCGAAGAGCGCGTAGGCGAAGAGACCGGCGACGATCGACGGGATGCCCGTCATGACGTCGACGAAGAACGTCACCGCACGGGCCAGCGGGCCGCGGCCGTACTCGACGAGGTAGATCGCCGCGAGCAGGCCGATGGGGACCGAGATCACCGCGGCGCCGAGCGTGATGAGCAGCGTGCCGAGGATCGCGTGGTAGATGCCGCCCGCGTCCATGCCCCCGAACACCCCGCGCATGGAGTGCGTGAGGAAGTAGGCGTCGAACCGCTCCATGCCGTGCACGACGACGGTCCACGCGACGGACACGAGCGGCACCATCGCGAGGGCGAACGCGCTCCACATGAGGACCGTCATCGTGCGGTCCTTGCGGCGGCGGCCGGCGTCCGCGCCGCGCAGGAGCGCGCGGACGGACGCGGTGCGCTCCGGGTCGGGGGCGGAGGCCCCGCGCGCGGGGCTGGTGCTGAGGGCGCTCATCAGTTGGCTCCCGAGAAGTCCTTGCGCCGCGCGACGATCGCGCGGGCGCCCATGTTGACGAGCAGGGTGATGAGGAACAGCGCGAGGCCCGTCGCGATGAGGGTGCTCACCCCGAGGGGGTTGGCCTCGGGGAAGTCGGCCGCGATGTTCGCGGCGATCGTCTGCTGCTGCCCGGCCTGCAGGATCTTGAACGAGTAGAGGAGCCCGGGCGAGAGGATCATCAGCACCGCCATCGTCTCGCCGAGCGCGCGGCCGAGGCCGAGCATCGCGGCGGAGATGACGCCCGACCGCCCGAACGGGATGACCGCCGTGCGGATCATCTCCCAGCGCGTCGCGCCGAGCGCGAGCGCCGCCTCCTCGTGGAGCTTCGGCGTCTGGAGGAACACCTCGCGGCTCACCGCGGTGATGATCGGCAGGATCATCACCGCGAGCACGAGCGCGACGGTGAGCAGGACGCGGCCGGTCGGCGAGGCCGGGCCGGCGAAGAGCGGGAACCACCCGAACGTGTCGGCGAGCCACGACCACACCGGGACGACGATCGGCGGGAGCACGAGCGAGCCCCACAGGCCGTAGACGACGCTGGGGATCGCCGCGAGGAGGTCGACGACGTACCCGAGGGTCGACGCGAGCCGGCGCGGCGCGTAGTGCGAGATGAAGAGCGCGATGCCCATCGCGACCGGCGTCGCGAGGAGGAGCGACAGCGCGGCCGCGAGGAGCGTGCCGAAGATCAGCGGACCGACGAACGACAGCAGCGAGGCGCCCTCCGGGAACCAGGACACCTCCTCGCCGAGGACGTCCCCGCCCGCGGTGAGCGCGGGCCACGCGCGGAGCACGAGGAAGATCGCGACCGCGGCGAGGACGGCGAGGATGAGCCCTCCGGCGCCCGTCGCGGTCCAGCGGAACGCGCGGTTGACGCCGCGGTCGGTGTTCCGGGCCCGGCGGCGCGGGGCTCCCGCGCGAGGCGTCGGGCCCGGCGTGGCGCCCGGCGTCGTGGGTGGGGCTGTGGTGGTCACTCGTGCTCCCGGTGCATGCGGTCCTGCTGCGTGAGGTCTGGGTCGCGGGCGATCTCGCGGGTGAGGGGCGGGGGGGCTCGTAGGCCCCGCCGCCCCCTGGTTCCCGGCGGTCGTCAGCCGGCGGCGCCGACCGTGATGGCCTCGATCGCCGCGTGGACGTCCGTGCGCAGGTCCTCCGAGATCGGCGCGTTGCCCGCGGCCGACGCGGAGGCCGACTGGCCCTCCTCGCTCGAGATGTAGGTGAGGAACGCCTTGACGAGGTCGCCCGTCGCCTCGTCCTCGTAGTTCAGGCACGCGACCGCGTACGAGACGAGCACGAGCGGGTACGCGCCGGCCTCGGTCGTCGTGCGGTCCAGCTCGACGGCGATGTCGTGGTCGTGGCGGCCCTCGACGCGCGGCGACGCGTCGACGACCTTGGCCGCGGCCTCGGGCGAGTACGCGACCCACTCCTCGCCGACCTTGATCTTCGCGGTCCCGAGGTCGCCGGCCTTCGACGCGTCGGCGTAGCCGATCGTGCCCTCGCCGCCCTGGACGGTCTGCACGACGCCCGAGGTGCCCTGCGCGGACTCGCCACCCTGCGTCGGCCAGTCGCCGCTCGGCTCGTGGCCCCACGCGTCGCCCGCCGTCGCGGCGAGGTACTCGGTGAAGTTCTCGGTCGTGCCCGACTCGTCGGAGCGGTGGACCGGGGTGATCGCGAGGTCCGGGAGCGTCGCGTCGGGGTTGTCGGCGGCGATCTCCGGCGCGTTCCACTGCGTGATGGTGCCGTTGAAGATGCCCGCGATGGTGGCCGGCGCGAGGTTGAGCTCCGCGACGTCCGGCAGGTTGTAGATGATGGCGATCGGGCTGACGTAGACCGGGAGGTCGATCGCGCCGTCGGGGCCGCACACGGCCTGCGACTGCGTGATCTCCTCCTCCTTGAGCACCGCGTCCGAGCCGGCGAACGCGACGCCGCCCTCGAGGAACTGGGTGCGGCCGCCGCCGGACCCGACCGGGTCGTAGTTCACGGTGACGTCGGGGTTCGCGCTCTGGAACCCGGCGCGCCACGCCTCCATGGCGGACTCCTGCGAGCTGGCGCCCGCACCGTTGAGCTCACCGCTGAGGTCGCTCGCGGTCTCGGACGAGCCCTCGGAGGAACCGTCGGTGGCGCCGTCGGCGCTGCCGACGGGGTCGTCCGACCCGCAGGCGGCGAGGGTCAGCGCGAGCGCACCGATCGCGACGGCGGATCCAGCACGGGAGAATCGGCTGAGCTTCACTCTTCGTTCCATCCTGTTCAAGCGTCTCGTGGCACCAGCGAGCGCCGGTGACGAGCCCGACGCTAGGAGCGCCGGGTGACGCGTTCCCCGAGAGCGGGTGAACGAGGGATGAACAGTGCACAGACCTTCCGTGCCACCCGCCAGGCGGGGTGGGCCGACGTCGCACGGGCACGGGCACGGCACGGGGACGGGCGCCGGACGGGCGCCGGACGGGCACTGGGACGGGCACGGCGACGGCCCCGGCACGCTCGTCGAGAGGACGTGCCGGGGCCGTCGGTCCGGCCGTGCGCCCGTGCCGGGCGGTCGTTCCTCAGGACTGGCCGACGCCGTCCGCGATCTTGTAGCCGAGCCCGCGGACCGTGAGGAGGTAGCGCGGGCTCGCCGGCTCGGGCTCGATCTTCGACCGGATGCGCTTCACGTGGACGTCGAGCGTCTTGGTGTCGCCCACGTAGTCCGTGCCCCAGACCCGGTCGATGAGCTGCCCGCGCGTGAGCACGCGCCCCGCGTTGCGCAGCAGCAGCTCCAGGAGCTCGAACTCCTTGAGCGGGAACGGCACGACCTGGCCGTCGACGCTCACCGTGTGCCGCTCGACGTCCATGCGCACCGGACCGACCTCCAGCGCGCTCTCCGCGACGACCTCGCCCCCGTTCTCCCCGCCCTTGCGGCGCAGCACGGCGCGCACGCGCGCGAGCAGCTCGCGGAACGAGTACGGCTTCGTCACGTAGTCGTCCGCACCCAGCTCGAGGCCCACGACCTTGTCGATCTCCGAGTCCTTCGCCGTGAGCATGATGACGGGCACGTCGCCGCGCTGCCGCAGCTCGCGGCACACCTCGGTGCCGCTGAGCCCGGGGAGCATGAGGTCGAGCAGGACCAGGTCCGCCCCGTCCGCGTCGAACCGCTCCAGCGCCTCGGTGCCCGTCGCCGCCTCGACGACGTCGAAGCCCTCGCGCCGCAGCTGGTACGTCAACGGGTCGCGGTACGACTCCTCGTCCTCCACCACCAGGATGCGCGTCACGCGCCTACCTCCTTGTTCTGTACGTCGTCGGGTGCGGGGACCTGCGCGGCCCGCCGCACGTCGTGCTGCACGGTCCCGGGGTCCGCCCCGGCCGTGCCCTCGTCCCCCGGAGCGTCGTGGGTCGGGCCCGACGCCGCGGCGTGCGCCCGGTCGACCGGCACGTCCGCCGCGGGGATCCGGAGCGTGAAGGTGGAGCCGCGTCCCGGCTCGGACCACATGGTGACCTCGCCGCCGTGGTCGGCGGCGACGTGCTTGACGATGCTCAGGCCGAGGCCCGTCCCGCCGGTGTCGCGCGAGCGCGCGGGGTCCACCCGGTAGAACCGCTCGAACACGCGGGCCTGCTCGTCGGCCGAGATCCCGATGCCCTGGTCCACGACCGCGATCTCGACCAGGTCGCCCGCGAGCGAGACGCCGACCCCGACGCGCGTGTTCTCGCCCGAGTAGGCGACCGCGTTGTCGAGGAGGTTGCGCACCGCGGTGACGAGCAGGTTGTGGTCGCCGTACACCGCGGCGTCGAGCTCTCCCCCGGTCGTGAGCGTGATGCCCTTGCCCTGCGCCGTCGTGCGCGCGCGGTCCACCGCCTCCTCGACGACGCCCCGCACCGGCACGACCGTGACCTCCTGGAGCGCGCCCGCGACCTGGAGCCGCGAGAGCTCGATGATCTCCTGCACGAGCGCGGACAGACGCGTCGCCTCCGACTGCATGCGCGCGGAGAACCGCCGCACCGCCACCGGGTCGTCGGCCGCGTCCTGCACCGTCTCGGCGAGCAGCGCCAGCGCCCCGACCGGCGTCTTCAGCTCGTGGGACACGTTCACGACGAAGTCGCGCCGGATCGCCTCGACGCGCCGCGCCTCGGTCCGGTCCTCCGCGAGCACGAGCATGTGCTGAGGGCCCACCTGGGCGACGCGGACCTGGAGCATGACCGTGCCCCGGCCGACCGGCCCGCGCGGGAGCTCGAGCTCCTCGTCGCGGATCACGCCGTCGCGGCGCACGTCGTCGATCATGTCCCGGATCGCCGCGTGCGCGACCGCGTCGCCGCGCACCACGCCCAGCGCGTACGCCGGCGGGCTGGCCCGCACGACCTCGCCCTCCTCGTCCAGCACGACGGCGGCGGACCGCAGGACGGCGAGCACGCGGACGAGACCCTCGTCGAGCTCGGGCGTCGGCTCCACCCGGGCGGCGCGCTGCTGGCGCTCGCTCACACGGAACGCGATGGCCGCGATCACGCCGACGACGACGCCCACGACGCCGGCGGCCAGCACGGTCGCGCCCTCGATGAGACTCTCGGCTTGCACACGTCCAGCGTACGGTCGCGCGCGCGCCCGACCCGTCGATCCGGCGCTCCACGGGCGTGAGCCGCCAAGAGTTCACCTGGCGGCGCCCTGGAGTTCACCGCCCGGTCGACCGCACCTGCGAGCGTGACGGGAGCCGACGGCGTGCCCGGGCGCCGCCCGGCGCGCAGGGGCGCACGCCGTCACGGACCGGACGGACCGGTCACGACGAGAGGGAAGCGATGCGGGAGATCTTCGAGGCCGAGCTGAAGCAGGTCGGCGACGACCTGGCCGAGATGAGCCGGCTGGTGGAGTCGGCCGTCAACCGCGCGGGGCAGGCGCTCCTCACGGCGGACCTGCAGCTCGCGCAGTCGGTCATCGGCGACGATCACACGATCGACGCCCTCGAGCGCGAGCTCGACGAGCGCTGCGTGCTCCTCCTCGCGCAGCAGCAGCCCGTGGCCACCGACCTGCGGGTCGTGGTCAGCGCGCTGCGCATGAGCGCCACCCTGGAGCGCATGGGCGACCTCGCACGGCACATCGCGCAGGTCGCGCGCGGCCGCTACCCGGCCCGGGCGATCGAGCCGTCCCTGCACCGGACCTTCGAGCAGATGCACGACGCCGCCGTGCGCGTCGCCCGCCGGACGACGACGCTCCTCACGACGCGCGACCTGACCGTCGCCGCGAACATCGAGCGCGACGACGACCTGCTCGACAAGCTCCACCAGGACACCTTCACCGCGCTGCTCGACGGCACGTGGACGGGGACCCCGCAGGAGACCGTCGACGTCACGCTCGTGGGCCGCTACTACGAGCGCTTCGGCGACCACGGCGTCTCCATCGCCAAGCGCGTGACGTACCTCGTCACCGGCGACTTCGCCGACGACCGCGGCACCCCCGCCGGCTCCGCCCGCGCGTCTGCCTGACGACGGCGCCACGGCCCTGCCGCGAGGTAGAGCCTCAGGTCTCGACGTAGGACCCGCGGAGCTCTACCTCGGTGCCGGTGGTTCTACCTCGCCGTCTCGGTTCCTGCGCACAGACGACCGTGGCCCGTCCGGGAGATCCGGACGGGCCACGGTCGTCTGTGCGTGCGGGCTGTCAGCGGCCCTGGTTGGCGACCGCGGCGGCGGCCTCGGCGGCGGCCTCGGGGTCGAGGTAGCGGCCGCCCTTCGTCACCGGCTTGAGGTCCTCGTCGAGCTCGTAGAGCAGCGGGATGCCGGTCGGGATGTTGAGCGCGGCGATGTCCTCGTCGGAGATGCCGTCGAGGTGCTTGACGATCGCGCGCAGCGAGTTGCCGTGCGCCGCGACGAGGACGGTCTTGCCCGCCTTCAGGTCCGGCACGACCTCGCCGTCCCAGTACGGCAGGGCGCGCTCGAGCACGTCCTTGAGGCACTCGGTGCGCACGACGGGCGCGTCGGCGTAGCGCGGGTCCGTGTCCTGCGAGAACTCGGAGCCCAGCTCGATCGCGGGCGGCGGGACGTCGTACGAGCGGCGCCAGAGCATGAACTGCTCCTCGCCGAACTCGTCGAGCGTCTGCTTCTTGTTCTTGCCCTGCAGCGCGCCGTAGTGACGCTCGTTGAGGCGCCACGACCGCTTCACCGGGATCCAGTGGCGGTCCGCGGCGTCGAGCGCGAGGTTCGCCGTCGTGATGGCGCGGCGCAGGAGCGAGGTGTGCACGACGTCGGGCAGGACGCCGGCCTCCGTGAGGAGCTGACCGCCGCGCTTCGCCTCCTCGGTCCCCTTCTCCGACAGGGCGACGTCCACCCAGCCGGTGAACAGGTTCTTGGCGTTCCATTCGCTCTCGCCGTGGCGGAGCAGCACGAGGGTGTAGGTCATGGGTTCCATCCTGCCGCACGGCCCGGCGCGCGGGCACCCGCGTCCCACGTGGTGGTGACCGTCGCCGTCGGGCGTGGGACGAAGGTCCGGGAATCGGGCGGGCGTCGCGCACGTTGCCCCGGACATGCCGATCGACGGAGAGTACGCCCCCAGCCCGAGCGCCTGGTCCCGCAAGCAGGCCGAGTCCTACGAGTCGTCCGGCGGGACGCGCAGCACGACCCTGAACGGGATGCCGGTGGTCGTGCTCACGACCCTGGGGCGCCGGACCGGCAAGGTCCGCAAGACGCCGCTCATGCGGGTCGAGCACGACGGCGTGTACGCGGTCGTCGCGTCGCTGGGCGGCGCCCCGAAGCACCCCGTCTGGTACTACAACGTCCTCGCGCACCCGCAGGTCGAGCTCCAGGACGAGGCCGAGCGCCACGACTACGTCGTGCGCGAGGTCCACGGCGAGGAGAAGGCGCTCTGGTGGGAGCGCGCGGTCGCCGCCTACCCGCCGTACGCGGACTACCAGGAGAAGACGTCGCGCGAGATCCCCGTCCTGGTCCTGGAGCGCGCCGCGCCGGACGCCTGACCCGCAGCGAGGGGTGCGCGCGGCATCAGCGCGCCGCGCGCACCTTGCGCGCCTGCGCGTAGACGTCGAGCATGCGCAGCGCGGCGGTGTCCCAGCCGAACCGCGCGCCGGCGCGCCGGGCGCCGTCGCCGAGTGCGGCGAGGCGCTGGTCGTCGGCGAGCAGGTCGCCGAGCACGCGCGCCCACGTCACGGGGTCGTGGTCGGCGACGAGGACGCCGGACACCTGGTCCTCGACCACGGTCTTCAGCCCGCCGACGGCGGCCGCGACGACGGGCGTGCCGCTCGCCTCGGCCTCGGCCGCCACGAGCCCGAACGACTCGTTGTGCGACGGCACGGCGACGACGTCGGCGGCGCGGTACCACCGCGCGAGCTCGTCGCGCGGGACCGGCGGGCGGACGACGAGCCGGTCGCTCACCCCGACCTGGTAGGCGAGCGCCTCGAGCTCGCGCACGGCCGTCGGGCGCCCGCTCGGGCCGCCCAGCACGACGAGCGTCGGCACGGGATCCCCGCGCTCGGCGAGGACGCCGAGCGCCCGGACGAGCACGTCCGGACCCTTGAGCGGCTGCACGCGGCCCGCGAAGAGCACGAGGCCGCCGTCGGTGGGCAGCCCCAGCCCGGCGCGCAGCACCCGGCGCCGCTCCCGCCGCGCGGCGCCGTCGCCCGTCGACGCGCCGGGGTCCGGGGAGAACAGGTCGAGGTCGACGCCCGGCGGCACGACGTGCACACGCGCGGGGTCGGCCGCGTAGTCGCGCACGAGGTCGTCCGCCTCGGCGTCGGTGCTCGCGACGAGCGCGTCCGCCTCGGCGACGACCTGCTCCTCCCCGATGATCCGGCCGAGCGGCTCGGGCGCGTCGCCCGGCGCGAGCGCGGCGTTCTTCACGCGCGCCAGCGTGTGCATGGTGTGCACGAGCGGGACGTCCCAGCGGTCGGCCGCGAGCCAGCCCACCTGGCCGGAGAGCCAGTAGTGGGTGTGGACGACGTCGTACCAGCCCTCGTGGTGCCGCGCCTCCGCGCGCAGCACCCCCGCCGTGAAGGCGCAGAGCTGGCCGGGCAGGTCGTTCTTGTCGAGCCCCTCGAAGGGCCCGGCGACGACGTGGCGCACCGTCACGCCGTCGGACACCTCGACCTTGCGGGGCTGGCTCGACGCCGTGGCGCGCGTGAAGATCTCGACCTGCGTGCCGCGGCGCGCGAGCGCGTGCGCGAGCTCGGTGACGTACACGTTCATGCCGCCCGCGTCGCCGGTCCCCGGCTGGTCGAGGGGCGACGTGTGCACGGAGAGCATCGCGACCCGCAGCGGGGTCGCCGGGTCCGGGGAGACGCCCTCCGGCAGCTCGAGCGCGGTCACGGCGGGTCAGGCCTCCACGACGCACGCCGGGGCCGGCAGCGCGAGCACGTCGAGCACGTGGGCGGCGCCGTCGGAACGACGCACGCGCAGGAGCGCGAGGTTCGACGTCGGCTCCTCCGCCGTGGAGTCGGCTTCCGGACGCTCGATGAGCGGGTCGTCGTTCTGGTTCGCGACGACGACGAGGTCGTGCAGCGGCTCCTCGGGCGCCGCGGGGCCGGCGAGCACGGCGAAGTGTCGAGGCCAGGCGCCACCCACCGGAGAGTCGGCGAGGTGGCGCAGCGAGGGGACCCCGCCGTCGTGCCCCGGCTCGACGGCGTGCACGGCGAGCACGTCGGCGCCGCGCACCGCGACGAGGACGCGCGACCCGTCCGCCGAGACCGCGACGTGGGAGGGGTAGTTCCCGCCGCCGGCGGGCGGCGCGGCGTGCGTGACGTCGTAGCGGGCGACGACGTCGTACGTGCGCACGCCGTCCGGGCCGTCGACCGGCGCGAGGACGAACAGGGCCGGGTCGAGCTCGCCGACCACGACGAGGTGACCCGACCGGAGCGCGGCGAGGTGGCGCGGTCCGGTCCCCGGCGGGAAGGTCGCGACGACGCGGGGGACCGCGCCGTCCGGGGCAGCGGGGTCGTGGCGCCGCAGCTCGTCGGTGCCCAGGTCGACGACGAGCACGTCGCCGCTGCCGTCGTCGGCCGCGCCGAGGTGCGCGAGCGGGGCGACGAAGTGGGCGTGCGGCCCCTCCTGGCGGTCGGCGACCGGTCCCGCGCCCGCGTGCCCCTGCCGGCGCACGAGGACGGCCGCGCCGTCGTCCGGCGCCACGGCGAGCGCGCCGTCCGCGGCCCTCGCGACGGCCGTGAGGACGCCGTCCCCGTAGTTCGCGACGAGCACGTCGCCGCTCACGGCCACGTGGCACGGGTACGTCCCGCCCGTGGCGACGGGCCCGCCCCGGGGTGCGAGGCCGCCGTCCGGCACGACGGCGAACGCCGACACCGAGCCCGACTGCGTCTCCCCCACCGCGTACAGGGTGTCGCCGTCCAGCGCGAGGAACGACGGCGACGGCGCCTCGGCCGCCAGCACCCCGCCCACGAACGAGCCCGTCCCGGCCGCGGCGTCGACGTCGAGCCCGACGCGCCACACGCCCTCCGCACCGCCGTTCGCCGGGTGCGGGTAGGTGCCGATCCAGAGAGCGCGGGTCGCGGAGGTCATGACCCGAGCCTAGTTCTCCGGGCGGGTGCCGCCGGCACCGGCCGACCACCGGGCCGGCGGGACGACGCCCGTGGACGCGAGAGCGCCCCGCCGACAGGCTCGTCGGCGGGGCGCTCCGGTGCTCGTGCGGTGTCGCGTCAGTGCGCGGCGTCGTAGGCCGTCTGGATCTCCTGGGAGATGCGGCCACGGTCGTTGACCGTGTAGCCGTTGGCGCGGGCCCACTCGCGGACCTCGGTCGCGCGGGCGGAACCGGCGGAGCGGCTGCTGCGGCGCGCGGGGCGGGCCGTGCTCGTGCGGGACGAGACCTTGCGCGCGTTGCCGACCCACGACGCGAAGGCGTCGCGCAGCTCCTGTGCATTCTTGGTGCTGAGGTCGATCTCGTAGGAGACGCCGTCGAGTGCGAACGTGACGGTCTCGTCGGCCGCGCCCCCGTCGAGGTCGTCGACGAGAATTACCTGGACTTTCTGGGCCACTGTGGTTACCTCACGCTTCACAGGAATGATTGTCCTCGTCAGGATGCCATCGAAAAGTCGGGACCGTCAATTGGCCACGCCGTTGTCCGGCGCGTGTCGCCCCGGCACGGCGCCCACCATTCCTGGACGCGGGTACGTCATTTTCTCGCTCTTTGCGCGCGGCACCGTGCGGGAATCAGGAGTCGCGCGAGGCCGTGACATTCCCGTCGACGGCCGATTCCTGTTCCGCGTCGAGGCGCGCGAGCGCGGCGCGCTCGTTGCGGTCGGCGCGCACGATCGCGCGCATCGCGACGTAGAAGAGCACGCCGACGCCGATCGAGGGGATCAGCGCCGCGACGGTGGGCCAGATGTCCATGCTGTCGATCCTAGGTCTCGGCCGCGCTACTGCGCGGGCTTCACGAGCGGGAAGAGGATGGTCTCGCGGATGCCGAGGCCGGTCAGCGCCATGAGCAGACGGTCGATGCCCAGGCCCATGCCGCCCGACGGCGGCATCGCGTACTCCATCGCGGTCAGGAAGTCCTCGTCGATGCGCATGGCCTCCTCGTCGCCGGCGGCCGCGAGCAGCGCCTGCGCCTCGAAGCGCTGGCGCTGGACCACCGGGTCCACGAGCTCGGAGTACGCGGTCGCGAGCTCGACGCCGCGCACGTACAGGTCCCACTTCTCGACCTGGCCGCGCACCGCCCGGTGGTCACGCGTGAGCGGGGAGGTCTCGACGGGGAAGTCGCGCACGAACGTCGGCGCGACGAGGTGGTCGCCCACCAGGTGCTCCCACAGGCCCTCGACGAGCTTGCCGTGGTTGACGTTCTTCGGGTCGAAGGTGAGCTCGAACGTGTCGGCGTACTTCCGCAGCGACTCGACCGACGTCTCGGGCGTGATCGCCTCGCCCAGCGCGTCCGAGAGCGAGTCGTACATCTTCAGCTGCGTCCATTCGCCGCCGAGGTCGTATTCCGTGCCGTCGGCGAGCGTGACGAGAGTCGTGCCGAGCGCGTCCTGCGCGGCGCGCTGCACGAGGTTCTGCGTGAGCACGGCCATCGTGTCGTAGTCGCCGTAGGCCTCGTACGCCTCGAGCATCGCGAATTCCGGCGAGTGCGTGGAGTCGACGCCCTCGTTACGGAAGTTGCGGTTGATCTCGAACACCTTCTCGACACCGCCGACCGCCGCGCGCTTGAGGAACAGCTCCGGGGCGATGCGCAGGAACAGGTCGATGTCGAATGCATTCATGTGCGTCTCGAACTGGCGTGCCGCCGCGCCCTCCGGGCGCGTCTGCAGCATCGGCGTCTCGACCTCGACGAAACCGCGCTCCCAGAAGTTCTCGCGTATCGAGCGCACGACGGCGGCGCGCAGACGCACCGTGTCCCGGGCGGCCGGGCGCGCGATGAGGTCGACGTAGCGCTGGCGCACGCGCGCCTCCTCCGAGAGCTCCTTGTGGAGCACCGGGAGCGGGCGCAGCGCCTTCGCGGCGATCTGCCACGCGTCGGCGAACACGCTCAGCTCGCCGCGGCGCGAGCTGATGACGCGGCCGTGCGCGAACAGGTGGTCGCCGAGGTCGACGTCGGACTTGAACGCCGCGAGCGACTCCTCCCCGACCACGGCCTGGCTGAGCATGACCTGCAGGCGGTTGCCCTCGCCGTCCTGCAGCGTGGCGAAGCACAGCTTGCCGGTGTTGCGCAGGAACACGACCCGGCCGGCGACGCCGACCTCGTCCTGCGTCTCCTCGCCGGTCCCCAGGTGCGCGTACGCGGCCCGGACGTCGGCGATCGTCGTCGTGCGCGGGACGGAGACGGGGTACGGCTCGTCGCCCCGTGCGAGGATCCGCTCGCGCTTCTCGCGGCGGACCTGCATCTGCTCCGGCACGTCGTCGACGTGCTCCTCGGGCTGGCGCGCGTCAGGAGAGGGGGTTCCGTCGGGGGAGGTCACCCGAGGATTCTACCGACGCTCCCGCGTCGCCGAGGTAGAGCCCCGGTCTGGCGAGGTAGAGCCATGGTCGCGCGAGGTAGAGCCGTGGTCATGACCAGGGCTCTACCTCGCGGGACCAGGGCTCTACCTCGGCGGGAGGGTGGGGAGGAGGTCGAGCGCGAGGTCCAGGATCGGGGCCGAGTGGGTGAGCGCGCCGACCGAGAGGTAGTCGACGCCGGTGCCCGCGACCTCGCGCGCGCGGTCCAGCGTGAGGTTGCCCGTCGCCTCGAGCTCGACCTTCGCCGGGACGCCGTCCGTCCCCTCGCGCGCCCGGACGGCCGCGACCGTCTCGGCGAGGACCGGGGTCGGCATGTTGTCGAGCAGCAGGAAGTCCGCGCCCGCCGCGACGGCCTCGAGCGCCTGTGCCGTCGTGTCGGCCTCGACCTGGACGAGCACGTCCGGGAACGTGCGGCGGATCGCGTCGATCGCGGCGCTCACCGACCCGGCGGCCACGACGTGGTTGTCCTTGACCATCGCGACGTCGTAGAGCCCCATGCGCTTGTTCGTCCCGCCCCCGGCGCGCACGGCGTACTTCTCCAGCGCGCGCAGGCCGGGCGTCGTCTTGCGCGTGTCCAGCACCTGCGCGCCCGTCCCGGCGAGCTCGCGCGCCCACGCACGCGTCGCCGTCGCGACGCCCGACGCGCGGCTCGCGAGGTTGAGCAGCGTGCGCTCGCCGGTGAGCAGCACCTGGACGGGGCCGGTCAGCGCGGCGAGCACGCGGCCGCGGCCGACGGCCTCGCCGTCGGACGCGACGAACGTCACCTCGACGGGCGGGAGGCCGAACCGCTCCGCGACCTGCCGCGTCACCTCCTCGACGACGACGAGCCCCGCCACGACCCCGTCCGCGCGCGCCACGAGGTGCGCGGTCCCCGTGGCCGACGGCGGCACGGTCGCCTGCGTCGTGACGTCGCGGCCCGGCGCGACGCCCAGGTCCTCGTCGAGCGCCCGCTCGACGGTCTCGGCGATCCACGCCGGGTCGAGCCCCGGCTCGACGCGTGACGGGACGGGCGGCGCTCCGCCGTCGGACGGAAGGGCGGGCACGGGCTCGGCAGGGCTGCTCACGCCCCCACGGTAGTCGGCCCCGCGTGGCGCCGAGCACGACCCTGCGCTCCGTCGAGCACGACGTTGCGGTCGTTATCCGGCGGATGACGACCGCAACGTCGTGCTCGACGCGGGGTCCGTCAGCCGACGCGGAGCGTTCCGTCGGCGTCGAGCGACACCAAGACGCGGCGCTCCCAGGCCGGGTCCGTGTCCGGGAAGTCGGTGCGGAAGTGGCCGCCGCGGCTCTCCGTGCGCAGCGCCGCCGCCGCGGTGAGGGCGGTCGCGACCTGGTGGACGTTCGTCGTCTCCCACTCCGCGGCCTGCGGCTGTGCGACGACGTCGCTCGCCTCGTGCGCGTCGGTCCGGACCGCGGCGAGCCGGGCCGCGGCGACGGCGAGGCCGTCGCCGTCGCGGATCACGCCGGGGCCCGCCGAGGCGATCGACTGGATGCGTGAGCGCGCCGCGGCCGCGACGAGCGCGGACGGCCCCGGCCGGCCAGACGGCTCGACCTGCTCGAGCTCGCCCGCCGCGACCCGGTCGGTGATCTGGCGCGCCGCGCGGTGCGCGAACACCAGGCCCTCGAGCAGCGAGTTGGAGGCGAGCCGGTTGGCGCCGTGGACGCCCGTGCACGCGACCTCGCCGATGGCGTAGAGGCCGTCGACGGTGGACCGCCCGTGCAGGTCCGTCACGACACCGCCCGAGTGGTAGTGCTGCGCGGGCGCCGCGGGGACGGGCTCCTCGGTCCAGTCGAGGCCGTTCTCCGCGAGCCGCTCCGTGATCGTGGGGAAGCGCGAGCGCAGGAAGTCGGCGCCGAGGTGGCGCGCGTCGAGCAGCACGTGGTCCGAGCCCGTCGCGGCCATCTGCCGCACGATCGCGTGCGCGACGACGTCGCGCGGCGCGAGCTCGGCCATGGGGTGCTGCGCGGGCATGAACCGGTGGCCGTCGGTGTCGAGGAGGATCGCGCCCTCGCCCCGCACGGCCTCGGAGATGAGCGGGAGCTGCCCCTTGGCGCCGAGGCCGAGCCACAGCACCGTGGGGTGGAACTGCACGAACTCGAGGTCGCCGAGCGTCGCGCCCGCACGCAGCGCCGCGGCGATGCCGTCGCCCGTGGCCTGCGGCGGGTTGGTCGACGAGCGGAACACCTGCCCCACTCCCCCGGTCGCGAGCACGACCGCGCGCGCGAGCACCGCCCCGACGCCGTCGCGCGTGCCCTCGCCGCGCACGTGGAGCGTGACACCGCAGGCACGCGGGGAGCCGTCCGGTCCCGCACCGGTGAGGACGTCGAGCACGAGCGCGTTCTCGATGACCTCGATGCCCGGGTCGGCGCGGACCGCCTCGAGCTGTGCGACGAGAGCGCGCGAGATCTCGGCCCCGGTCGCGTCGCCGCCCGCGTGCGCGATGCGGTCGGCGTGGTGACCGCCCTCGCGCGTCAGGGCGATGTCGCCGTTCTCGGCCCGGTCGAAGTTCGCGCCGCGCGCGACGAGCTCGCGCACGCGCGCCGGACCCTCGGTGACGAGCACCTCGACGGCGGCCGGGTCGCACACGCCGCCGCCCGCGACGAGCGTGTCCGCGAGGTGCGCCTCGGGCGAGTCCTCGGGGTCGAGCGCCGCGGCGATGCCGCCCTGCGCCCACACCGTGGAGCCCGACGACAGCTCGCCCTTCGTCACGAGCAGGACGCGCGGCACTCTCGTGCGCAGCTCGAGCGCGGCGGTGAGGCCCGCGATGCCCGAGCCGACGACGACGACGTCCGTCGTCGTCGTCCAGCCCGGCGCCGGGGCGGCGAGGGTCCGGGCGAGCGTCCGAACGTGCACAGGCGTCGAGGACCCGCCGCGTCCGCTCACGCGGGGCGCACCACGGACGCGTCGCCGCCGGCCGCCCCCGCGCCGCCCCCGGCGCGGAACGGGCCGAACGGCAGCCCGCTCGCCTCGAGGCCGTGACCCGCGGGCACGAGGCCGGGCTCGTCCGAGAGCTCGACGATCCGGTTCTGCGCGTCCACGAAGACCACGTTCGGCAGGTAGGTGCGCGCGTCGGCGTCGTCGAGCATGCCGTAGGCGATGAGGATGACCACGTCGCCCGGCTTCACGAGGTGCGCGGCGGCGCCGTTGATGCACACCTGCCCGGCGCCGCGCTCGCCCGGGATGACGTACGTCGTCAGGCGGGCTCCGTTGGTGACGTCCACGACGTCGACCTGCTGGCCCGGGTAGAGGTCCGCGGCGTCGAGCAGGTCGGCGTCCACGGTGATCGAGCCGACGTAGTGCAGGTCGGCCTGCGTCACCGTCGCGCGGTGGATCTTGCCGATCATCATGGGGCGCTGCAGGGACGCCGGACGACGGTGCGGGCTCGGCGGGGTCGGCGCGGTCACGCGGTACCTCCAGGTGCGGGGGCACGGCCGGCGGGGTCGGCGGCCCGGGTCGCGGGCGGCGCGATCTCGACGGCCGCGTTGTCGATGAGACGGGTGGTGCCCACGCGTGCCGCGACCAGGAGGAGCCCGGGGCCGACGGCGCCGGGCGCCAGGTCCTCCACGGTAGCGGGATCGACGAGCACCACGTAATCCAGGTCAACGCCGTCGGCGGCGTCCAGGATTCCCCGCGCCGCGGCGAGGACGCTCCCGGCGTCGGCGCCCGCCGCCGCGGCGCCCTGCCCGGCCTGCAGCGCGCGGCTCAGCGCGAGCGCCCGGTCCCGCTCGGCGGGCGACAGGTAGGCGTTGCGAGACGAGCGCGCGAGGCCGTCCGCCTCGCGCACGGTGGGCACCGCGAGGATCTCCACGTCGAGGTCGAGGTCGGCGACCAGGCGCCGCACCGCGAGGAGCTGCTGCGCGTCCTTGGCCCCGAACACCGCGACGTCCGGGCGCACGAGGTGGAGCAGCTTGAGGACGACCGTGAGCACGCCGTCGAAGTGGCCGGGTCGCGACGCGCCCTCCAGCACGGTGCCGATCCGGCCCGAGGTGACCCGGACGATCGGGCCGGTGCCGCCCGTCGACCCGAGGTCCGGGTACAGCTCCTCGACGGTCGGGGCGAAGACGACGTCCACCGCGACGTCGGCTCCGGCGGCCGCGAGGAGCGCGACGTCCGCCGCGACGTCGCGCGGGTAGCGCTCGAAGTCCTCGCCCGGCCCGAACTGGAGCGGGTTGACGAAGTCGGTGACCACGACCTGGCCGTGCGGCCCGACCTCGGCCCGCGCCCGCCGCACGAGCTCGAGGTGCCCGGCGTGCAGCGCGCCCATCGTCATGACGACGGCGCGGCGCGCGCCCGGGTGCTCGGCGGACCAGGCGTCGAGCGTCGCGCGGAGGTCGGCACGGGTCGCGACGACGCGCGGGGTCGCGGTCGAGACGTCGGCCGAGGCGGCCGAGGCGTCCGAGGCGTCCGGGTGGGGGGTGGTGGTCATGCCGTTCCTTCGTCGTCGTGCCGCGCACCCTCAGGGTCGGAGGGGGCGGCGGGCTCGTCGGGGTCCGCGCCGAGCGCGTCGAGCAGCGCGCGAGCCGTCCGCTCGTCGAGGCGACCGCCCGCGAGCGCGCGGTGGGTCGCGGCGCGGCTCAGCGCCCGGTACGACGGCGGCACGTCGGCCGCGTCGCTCGTCGCCGCGAGCGCGTCGAGGGCGGCCAGATGCTCGCGGACGGTGCCGACGTCGCCGCGCACCACGGGACCGGTGAGGCCGAGGAGAGCGCCGGCGCCCGACCCGGTCCCCGACTCGGCGCCCGCGTCGGCGCCGCGGGTCGCGCCGTCGAGCGCGGCGGCGAGCAGCGGGGCGAGCGCGCGTCCCGGCCGGTCGACGCCCGCGGCCTCCAGCGCCTGCGCCGCCTGGGCGACGAGGACGACGAGGTGGTTCGCCCCGTGCGCGAGGGCCGCGTGGTAGAGGCCGCGGGACTCCTCCGCCACGACGACGGGTTCCCCGCCGAGCTCGACGACGAGGGCCTGCCCGATCGGCAGGACCGGACCCGGCGCGGTGACGGCGAACGTCGTGCCCTCGAGCCGCGCGAGGTCGAGCGACGTGCCCGTGAAGGTCATGGCGGGGTGCAGCGCGAGCGGGATCGCCCCCGCGGCGCGGGCCGGGTCGAGCACCGAGGTCCCGTAGCGACCGGACGTGTGCACCACGATCTGCCCCGGCTGCCAGGCCCCCACGTCGGCGAGGCCGCGGACCAGGTCGCCCAGCGCGTCGTCGGGCACGGCGAGGAGCACGAGCTCCGCGCGCTCCACGACCTGCGGGACCTCCAGCACCGGCACGCCGGGCAGGAGGGTCTCGATCCGCTCGTGCGACGCGTCGGACACGCCGCTTGCGCCGACGACCGCGTGGCCGGTAGCGCGCAGCGCGCTCCCGAGCACCGCCCCGACCCGGCCCGCCCCCACGACGCCCACGCCGAGGCGTCCGGGCCGTGACGCCGCCGCGCTCACGGCTGCTCCCCGTCGGCGGCCGGACGGTCGTCGGGTCCCACACCGGGGGCGGGAGGCGACTCGGCGGCCGGTGCGGACGCGGGTACCAGCGGGACGTCGTCGCGACGCATCCACAGCTCCGGGCCGGCGTGCGCGCGGGCCTCGCGGGCGCGCTCGGCCTGTGTGTCGAGGAGGCGCGCGGCGTCGCCCGCGTCGAGATGCCAGACCTTCGGCGAGACCGGGCCGGGCGTGGAGTGCACCGCGAACGTCGCGACGTCGAAGCGGCGCTGCAGCGGGCCCTGCTCGAGCCCGAGCGACTGCGTGCGCTCGTGCGGTACGACGACGAGGCTGCGGAACACCCGCCCGCCGCGCAGCACGAGCGCGCGGTCGGTCACGGCGAAGCCGTTGCGCCGCCACGACACGAGGTCGAGCAGGCGCGCGCGCCGCGGGGTCACCGTGAAGTGCTCGCCCGCGTCGAGGCCGGACAGGCCCTCGTCGAGGAGCGCGCGCGGGTCGGACGTGCCGAGGTCGGGCAGGACGAGCCACAGCGCGGCGAGCGCCTCGTCGCGCGTCCCGACGGGCAGCAGCACGCTCGTCGTGTCCGAGCCGTCGGAGCTGACGCCGTAGCCCGCCACGTTGACGTCGACCCGCCACCAGTCCGGCCCGCGCCAGAACGGGCCCTGCCGCAGCCGCACGGCCTGGACGCGCCCGGGCGGGATCGTCTGGGACCGGGTCTCCAGGAGGCCGTGCCGCAGCCGGATGCCGTCGGGCGAGATCGCCGAGCGGAAGCCGAACTCGCCCGAGAACCGGGAGAACAGGAAGCCGCCGAACCCGAGGACCGCGGGCAGGGCGCTGAACAGGATCCCGATCTCGCGCGTGCCGACGACGACCCCGGCGATCCCCAGGACACCGAGGACGAGGCCGACCGTCGCGCCCGACCGCACGAGCGAGGCGACGAGCCGCCCCGGCCCGACCGCGGTGACCGGCTGCTCGGGCGCCTCGGGGGCGACCAGGAGCCCGTCGGCCACCGGCCCGGGTGCGTCCGCCCCGGCGTCGGGCGTCGCGCCGGGCGGGCCAGCGACGGTCCCCTCCGTCCCGATGGCGTCCGCCGTCGGGACGCCGACCGGGCGCTCGCGCGCGACCCGCAGTCCGGCGGCGCGCGCGAGCAGGTCGTTGCGCAGCCGGTTGGCCTCCACCTCCTTGAGGAAGCCGAGCTTCACGCCCGAGTCCGCGCCCCCGGCGACCTCGAGCTTGAGCTCCGCGAGGCCGAAGAAGCGCGCGAGGAGCGGCTGCACGACGTCGACCGCCTGGAGCCGGTCCAGCCGCGCCTTGCGCTGCTGCCGGAACAGCACGCCCGTGCGCAGGTGCACGGACTCGTCGTCGACCGCGTAGCTCGTCATGCGCCACGCGAGCGCCGAGTACCCCAGGCCCACGAGCCCGACCACGAGGATGCCGAGAAGGATCATCCACCAGCGGTTCCCCTCGAGGAGGTTCTCGCCCTCCGGCAGGCCGTTGAGCGTCTGCTGCCCGACGACGACGAGCAGCACCGCGATGACCGTCCAGCCGCGCACGAGCGGGGTGACCGGGTGCACCCGGTGCCACACGAGGTCGTCGGTGGCCGGTGCTTCGCTCACAGGCCCGCCAGCCTCGCCTCGCCGCGCGACGCGAGACGGTCGCGCAGGCGCTCCGCCTCGGCGGGCTCGAGACCGTCGATCGTCGCGTCGGTCGACGCCGACGCCGTGTGGAGCTGCACCTGCGCGATGCCGAGCTTGCGCGCGAGCGGCCCGGCCTGCACGTCGACGTACTGCATGCGGCCGTACGGCACGACCACGAGCTGGCGGAACATGATGCCGTGGCGGATCAGCAGGTCGTCGTCGCGCTCGGCGTACCCGATCGCGCGCACCTGGCGCGGGACGAGCACGAGCGCCCACAGCCCGAGGAGCACGAGCACCCCGAGCACGAGCCACTGCCACCAGTGCGGGAAGAGGATCGCCAGCACGACCGCCGCGACGGCCGGCACCGCGAGCGTGATGCCGACCGACAGCAGGCGCGCGGTGATCAGCCGGGGCGACACGCGCGTCCACTCGACGCCGGGCGGGTCGAAGGGGCCGGTGCCGCGGGGATCGGTGTCCCGTGCAGGGTCGGTCATGCGTCGATTCTCCCATCCCGTCCCGGTGCGCCCCGGGTCACGTGTCGTGCGTCACGCCCACGCGCCGCGGCGTCAGGCGGGCGTGCTCGCGCCCGGCGTCTCCGGGTCCTCGCGCGTCGTCGAGCCCTCGCGGCCCTCGCCGCGGTCGTCGGGCGGGAGCTGGCAGAACCGCTCCGCCACGAGCCCGACCACGGCGAGCAGCACCGCGCACGCGACCGCGACGCCCGCCGCCACCGCGCGGTCGCGCTGCGCCTCGATCGAGAGGTCGGGCAGGGTCACGAGCACCTGCGCGCCGTACCAGCCCGCGAGCAGCGCGCCCGTGAGCGCGGCGGCCTTGGCCAGCACGAACGTGCGGGCCGCGCGGATCGCGTCGAGCGAGGGCCGCTTGCCCCGCTGGTAGGCGCGGACGGTCCACCCGGCCCAGAACACCGCTCCTGCGAGCGCGACGACCGCGACGTCCACGATCCACGGCACCGCCGGCAGGTGCGTGCCGCGGCCCTGGAGGAGCCGTACGACGAACCAGCCCACGACCGCCGTGGCGACCGCCACGAGCAGGAGGGTGCGGACCGAGGTGCGCCGCATCAGCGCTGGGCGTCGTGCGCGGCGCCCGAGACCGGACCGAACGGCGGCCACGGGTCGGTCGCCGGGGGCAGCGACGCGTCGGCGAGCGGCCCGGGGGCCGACGCCTGGTTCGGCGAGTGGACGGGCGGCTGGACCGGGGCGAACGGCACCGACCGGATCATGCCGTCGTCGACGGCGTCCGCCGGGCCCGCGGGGGCCGGCGCGTGCGGTGCCGCGACCGGCGGCGCCGCCGGGTGGACCGGCGCGAAGGAGGTGAACGCCGAGGCGCCGTGCTCCGCGGGCCGGACCACGTCCTGCGCCGGGGGCTCCGGGTCGGGCAGCGTCGCCGGACGGTGCGACGGCCCGGGGAACGGCGCGACGCCCGCCCCGTCCTGCTGCGTCCCGAACGACCCGTCCGGGACGACCGTCGTGGACGGCCCCTCCGCGGGGGGCACCACGCCCTCGGAGACCGGGGCGAAGACGGGCCGGACCACGGGCGCCTCCGACGGGGCGGCCGCATGCGGCGGGACCGCGGCCTGCGGCGGGGCGACGGGGAGCGCCGCGCCCGGGGCGAGGGGCTCCTGCGGCGGCAGCGGCTGAGCGGGGAGCTGCTGCTGCGGGGTCGGGGGCCGCTGGGGCAGCGGCTGCTGCGGGGCCGCAGGACGCTCGGGCACCGCCGGGTGCGGCGCCTGCGGCTGCTGCGGGGTCTGCGGCGGGACGGGCGGGTGCGGGAGCCCGGCCGGCGCGGGGCCGTCCGCCGGTGCCGCCTGCGCGCCGACGGGCGTCGGCCCCGAGGTCGAGGGCGCGTGCTGGGGTCCGGTCGCGGCGTCGTCCGACGGCTGTCGGTACGGGTCGTCGACGACCCCGTGCTCTGCCGGCGCGGGGGCCGACGGGGCGGGGGCGTCGGAGCCCCCGGTGGCGACCGGGACCGCCCCGGTGGGCTCGGGCGCGGCGTCGGTCAGCCAGTCGAGCGCGAGCCACCGGATCCCGCCCCGGTCGGGTGCGGTCGCCGCGAGCGCGGCGACCGGTCCCCCGCCGAGACCGGGCAGCACGGCGTCGGGGTCGATCTGCGACCAGGGCTCGAGCACGAACGCCCGCTCGTGGGCGCGCGGGTGCGGCAGCTCCAGGTCGTCGGCGACGGCCGTCAGCGTGCCGTACACGACGAGGTCGACGTCGAGGGTGCGCGGCCCCCAGCGCTCGTCGCGCACCCGGCCGTGGGCGTGCTCGACGGCCTGGCACGCGTGCAGCAGGTCACGGGCCGAGAGTCGCGTGCGCGCAAGCAGGACGATGTTGAGGAAGTCGGGCTGGTCGGGGCCGCCCACCGCGGCCGTCCGCGCGAGCGGCGAGACCTCCGTGATCTCGAGCCCGGAGATCCGGTCGAGGTCGGTGATCGCGTCGCGCAGGGTCTGCTGCGCGTCGCCGAGGTTCGCTCCGAGGGCGAGCACCACCTCGACGAACCCGGCGGGGACGTCGTCCATGCGGTCGTGCTCGGCGGGCGGCGCCTCGTCCGCCGGACCCGGCGCAGCCGGTTCCTCGGGCTCCGCGACCGGAGCGCCCGCGTCGGGCGACGCCGCGAGCGGCGCGGCGGCCGCGGCGAGCGGCGCGGACGTCGGCGCGGCCGGCTCGGGCTGACCGGCGTGCTGCGCGGGCTCGTCGAACGGAGCGGGAGCAGCCTCGGGCGCGGGTTCCGTGCCCCGCTCCGGCAGGGGCACGGCGACCGCGTCGGCGGCCGGGTTCGCCGGGGCGACGGGCTCGGCAGCGGCCGGGGTCGGCTCCGGTGCGGCGGACGCGCCCGGCATCGGCTCCGGGGCGGGCGCGACCGCGGCCGGCGGTGCGACGGCCTCAAGCAGCGCGTCGTACGACGCCGGGCTCTGCTCCTCGGCGGGCCGGGCGGCGTAGGTCGGCTCCTCCGGTGCGGCCGCGGCGGGCGCCGCGGCCGTCGAGTCGTCGCCGGTCGGCGCCGTCGGCGCGTCCACGACCGGCGCCTCCCGCGTCGCGTCGGACGCGTCGTCGAGGAGCGGTCCGCCCGCTCCCGGCTCGTGCGCCGCCTCGTGCGCGGTCCCGTACGGCGGCTCGGGCAGGTCCTCGGCCGTGGGAGACGGGACGTCGGGGACCGGCGTCGTGCCCGGGGGGATGCTCGGGGGCATGACGTCGGGCGCGGGGGCCAGCTCGGCGCGGTCGTCGGAGACCGGGGTGTCCCCGACGCCGTGGATGAGCGCCGGGGCGACCGAGCCCACGGGGATCGGCGCGACGGGCTGCGCGTCGCGCAGGCCGTGCTGCTCGGACCGGCGGGCGAGCGGCCCGACGACCGGCACGACGACGCGGTCGCGGCGGATGACGACCTCGACGTCCTCGAACGGGACCGTGATCGGCGCCTGGGGCTTGTGCACGGCGACGTCGACCGCCACGACCTCGTCGTGGGTGAGGATCGTCGCGGCGATGCGCTCGGCCACCGTCTCCACGAGGTCGGCGGGCGAGCCCGCGAGCACGGCCACGACGTCCTCGGCGACGCCCGCGTAGCTCACGGTCTGGGCGAGGTCGTCCCCGCTCGCCGCGGCGCGCGTGTCGAGGTGGAGCACGACGTCGGCGCGGAAGAGCTGGCCCTCGGCCTTCTCGTGCTCGAAGACACCGTGGTGCCCCGTGGCGCTCAGGCCCGTGAGCCGGATCCGGTCGAACGGCCGTCCGTCCGCGTCGAGGACCGCTCCTGCGAACGCTGTGGTCACGTCGTGCTCCCGTCCGGTGCTCCGTCGCCGCCCGCCGGTCGGGCGGACGGACCTGTCGGCACCGTGTCTCGTTGCGTGTGTCGTGCTGCGCCGGGCCGGCCGCGCCGCGGGGCCCGTCGCCCATCCTGCTAGGTCGTGGGCCGCGCCGTCGAGTCGCTCCCGGTCCTCGGTCGGTCGGTCGCGCCCGTGCTCCCGTCCTGGGGGCCCCACCCCGCCCCGCCTGCGCGGGACCATGCCGCCGCGACGCGCACGGCGTCGGCCGAGGCCCGGACGGCGTGGACCCGCACGCACCACGCGCCCGCGGCGGCGGCGAGCGTCGTGATCGCGGCGGTCGCGTCGTCGCGCAGCAGGGGCGGCACGGGCTGCCCGTCGGACCGTGCGAGGAGGTGGCCCAGGAACCGCTTGCGGGACGCGCCGACCAGCACCGGCAGGCCGAGCTCCTCGAGCTCGCCGAGGCGGGCCAGCAGGGGCCAGTTGGACGACCCGGCCTTCGAGAACCCCAGGCCCGGGTCGAGGACGACCTGGTCGCGCCGCACGCCCGCCGCGAGGAGCCCGTCCACGCGCGCGACGAGCTCGTCGCGCACGTCCGTGACGACGTCGTCGTAGTCCTCGAGGTCGTCCATGACGTCCGCGTGCCCGCGCCAGTGCATGCAGACGTAGGCGACGCCCGTGCGCGCGACGACGTCGGCCATCGCCGGGTCCGCGAGCCCGCCCGAGACGTCGTTGATGATCCGCGCGCCCGCCGCGACCGCGCGCTCGGCGACCACGGCGCGCGTCGTGTCCACGCTGACGACCGCGCCCTCCGCCGCGAGCGCGGAGATCACGGGCAGCACGCGCGCGAGCTCCGCCTCGACGGGGACGCGGCCGGCGCCGGGCCGGGTCGACTCGCCGCCCACGTCGAGGACGTCGGCGCCCTCGCCCAGCAGCTCGCGCCCGTGCGCGACCGCGGCGTCGGGCTCGTACCACTCCCCGCCGTCGGAGAACGAGTCCGGCGTGACGTTGACGACGCCCATGACGAGCGTGCGGCCCACGTCGGCCAGCTCCTCGAGCCCGGCGACCACGAAGCGGTCCACGGGACTAGCGCCCCAGGATGAGGCTCATCGCCTCGGCCCGCGTCGCGCCGTCGCGCATCTGGCCGCGCACCGCGGACGTCACCGTGCGCGACCCCGGCTTGCGCACGCCGCGCATCGACATGCACAGGTGCTCGCACTCGACGACGACGATCGCGCCGCGCGGCTGCAGGTGCTCCACGAGCGCGTCCGCGATCTGCGACGTGAGGCGCTCCTGGACCTGCGGGCGGCGCGCGAAGACCTCGACGAGACGCGCGAGCTTCGACAGGCCGGTGATGCGCCCGTCGACGTTGGGGATGTAACCGATGTGCGCGACGCCGTGGAACGGCACGAGGTGGTGCTCGCACGTCGAGTACACCTCGATGTCCTTGACGAGCACCATCTCCTCGTGGCCGAGGTCGAAGGTCGTCGTGAGGACGTCCGCCGCCTCCTGGCGCAGGCCCGCGAAGATCTCGCGGTACGCGCGCGCCACCCGGGCGGGGGTGTCCCGCAGGCCCTCGCGGTCCGGGTCCTCCCCCACCGCGAGCAGCAGCTCGCGCACGGCGGCCTCGGCCCGCTCCTGGTCGTACGGCGGCACGTCGGCGGGGGCACGCAGGTCCTCGGCCGAGCGGGCCCGGTTGATCGCGCCCGTGGTGGTGCCCGCGGGAGCGCCCGTGGGGGTGCCCATCAGTCCTGCCCCGGCTCGCGCACGTCGGTGACGTCGGTGGTGCCGTCGCGGCCGAGCGCCCGGTCGAGGGGGCTGTCCGCCGGGACCTCGCCGATGCGCTCGGGCGGCAGCTCGTCGTTCGCGGCCGCGGCCTCGTCCTGCGGGATCACCGGGGCGCCGTTCTGCGCCGCCTTCTCGGCGTCCGTGAGGACCGGCCCACGCTGCGAGACGGCGCGCTGCTCGCTCGAGAGCCACACGTCGCGCGGCGCGCGCTTCTCGACCGGCGAGAACACCCGCGCGAGCTCGGCCTGGTTGAGCGTCTCCTTCTCGAGGAGCTCGAGCACGAGCGCGTCGAGCACGTCGCGGTACTGCGTGAGCACCTCCCACGCCTCGTCGTGCGCGGCCTCGACGAGCTTGCGCACCTCGTGGTCGACCGTGCCCGCGACCGACTCGGAGTAGTCGCGCTGGTGGCCCATGTCACGGCCGAGGAACGGCTCTCCCGAGCCCGTGCCGAGCTTGATCGCGCCGACGCGCTCGCTCATGCCGTACTCGGTGACCATCTTGCGCGCGATCGCCGTGGCCTTCTCGATGTCGTTCGAGGCGCCCGTCGTCGGGTCGTGGAAGACGAGCTCCTCGGCGACGCGACCGCCCATGGCGTACGCGAGCTGGTCGAGCAGCTCGTTGCGCGTCGTGGAGTACTTGTCCTCGGTCGGCATGACCATGGTGTACCCGAGCGCACGGCCGCGCGGCAGGATCGTCACCTTGGTGACGGGGTCCGTGTAGCGCATCGCCGCGGCGACGAGGGCGTGGCCGCCCTCGTGGTACGCCGTGATCTTCTGCTCCTTGACGTTCATGACGCGCGTGCGCTTCTGCGGTCCGGCCACGACGCGGTCGATCGCCTCGTCGAGCGCGCGGTCGTCGATGAGCTGGGCGCCGCTGCGCGCGGTGAGGAGCGCGGCCTCGTTGAGCACGTTCGCGAGGTCGGCGCCGGTGAAGCCCGGCGTGCGGCGCGCGACGGCGGCGAGGTCGATCTCGGGGACGATCGGCTTGCCCTGCGCGTGGACGCGGAGGATCGCCTCGCGGCCCTTGAGGTCGGGCGCCTCGACGGCGACCTGGCGGTCGAACCGGCCCGGGCGCAGGAGCGCCGGGTCGAGGATGTCGGGGCGGTTGGTCGCCGCGATGAGGATGACGTTCGTCTTGACGTCGAAGCCGTCCATCTCGACGAGGAGCTGGTTGAGCGTCTGCTCGCGCTCGTCGTGACCGCCGCCCATGCCGGCGCCGCGGTGGCGGCCGACGGCGTCGATCTCGTCGACGAAGATGATCGCGGGCGAGTTCTCCTTGGCCTGGGTGAACAGGTCGCGGACGCGGCTCGCACCGACGCCCACGAACATCTCCACGAAGTCCGAGCCGGAGATCGAGTAGAACGGCACGCCGGCCTCGCCGGCGACGGCGCGCGCGAGCAGCGTCTTGCCCGTCCCGGGTGGGCCGTAGAGCAGCACGCCCTTGGGGATCTTGGCCCCGACCGCCTGGAACTTGTCGGGCTCCGCGAGGAACTCCTTGATCTCGTGGAGCTCCTCGACGGCCTCGTCGGCGCCTGCGACGTCCGCGAACGTCACCTGTGGGGTGTCCTTGGAGACGAGCTTGGCGCGCGACTTGCCGAAGCCCATGACGCGCGAGCCGCCGCCCTGCATGCGCGAGAGCAGGAACCAGAAGAGCACGCCGATGATGAGGAACGGGATGAGCAGGCCGAGCAGCGAGGACCAGAACGACGGCTGCGCGACCTCGGAGTTGTACCCGTCCTTCGGCTCCGCCGCGACGACCGCGTCGACCACGGCCTCGCCCTGCGGCTGGACGTAGTAGAACTCGACGTTCTTGCCCTTGTTCTCCTCGGTGTCCGTGCCCTCGTCGACGACGTAGTCCTTGGACAGCGTGAGCCGGACGCGCTGGTCGCCGTCCACGATGAGGGCCTGCTCGACCGTGTCGCCCGAGAGCAGCTCGAGGCCCTGGGACGTGTCGATGCGCTGGACGGTCGGGCGCGACAGCGTCGCGAACGCGATCCACAGGATCACGAGGCCCAGGACGATCCAGACGATCGGCCCACTGAGAATCTTCTTGATGTTCATCGGCGACGGGGCGTGCGCCCCGGATCCCTCCGCTCGCGCAAGTGTTCGGGCTCGAAACTACACTCTGGACCTTGACGCCTGCTGGGGATCACGCCTCTGTTCGCCCAGGGCGTGGCCCACGTCGCCTGGGCGCGGGCGGCACGCCGCCCGGACGCGGGCGGTCGTCGCGCCCCCGTGGCCGGGGGTGCGGCCGCCTCTCGTTCAGCTCGAGTACACGTGCGGCGCGAGCGTCCCGACGAACGGCAGGTTGCGGTACTTCTCCGCGTAGTCGAGGCCGTAGCCGACGACGAACTCGTTCGGGATGTCGAACCCGACGTACCGGACGTCGACGTCGGTCTTCGCGGCGTCGGGCTTGCGCAGCATGGCCGCGATCTCGACCGACGCCGGCCCGCGCGAGCGCAGGTTCGACAGGAGCCACGAGAGCGTGAGGCCCGAGTCGATGATGTCCTCGACGATGAGCACGTTGCGGCCCGTGAGGTCCGCGTCGAGGTCCTTGAGGATGCGCACGACGCCCGAGGACTTGGTCCCCGACCCGTACGACGAGACCGCCATCCAGTCCATCTCGACGTGGCTGTGCAGGCGCCGCGCGAGGTCCGCCATGACCATGACGGCGCCCTTGAGGACGCCGACGAGCAGGAGGTCCTTGCCCGCGTAGTCGCGGTCGATCTGCGCCGCGATCTCGTCGAGCCGCGCTCCGAGCTGCTCCTCGGTGAGCAGGATGTTCTCGAGGTCGCCTGCGACGTCCGATGCTTCCACGGGGGTCACTCCTGAGGTGTGGGGGTGGTGGGGGTGCTGAGGATCGTGGGGGTTCGCGGGGGGATGCTGCGCCGGGGCGTCGCGTCCGGGCCCAGGGAAAGCCTGCCACACGCGCGCGCGGCCCTCAGGTCGCCCGGCAGGTGCACGGGGCCCTGACCCCGCCACACCGTGACGAGCGCGTCGAGCGCGTCGACGTGCACGGCGAAGAGGTCGCCCGCGGGGCAGCCCGCGCGCAGCGCCGCCGTCCGCAGCGCGCGACGCCGGAGGGCCGGGTGCGCGGTGGCGAGCACCCCGGCGTCCAGCACCACGTTCTCGGCGCCCGACGCCGCGGGCTCGCCGACCGGGCCGCCCTCGCCGTCGTCCGGGGTCGCCACGAGGGCGGTCACGAGGAGGTCCGCGGCGAGCGCGTCGAGCAGGTCGGCGTCGTCGCGCAGCAGGTCCGCGGTGCGCGCGAGCGCCGGCACGGCACCGGGCCCGAGCACGTCGACGAGCGCGGGCACGACGCGCGCGCGCACCTGGGAGCGCAGGGGCGGCGGCGTCGCGCCCGGCAGCGTCGCGTCGTCGCCCGGCAGGCCGTTCGTGGGGTCGTCCCACCACGCGAGCCCGAGCGTGCGGCACACGGCCTCGGTGTCCCCGCGCCGCAGCGCGAGGAACGGGCGCCGGTGGACGCCGCGTCGGGGCGCCATCCCGGCGAGCGAGCGAGCACCGGCCCCGCGGGCGAGCCCGAGCAGCACCGTCTCCGCCTGGTCGTCGCACGTGTGGCCCAGGAGCACCGCGGCGGCGCCGTGCTCGCTCGCCGCGGCGTCGAGCGCCGCGTAACGGGCCGCGCGCGCGGCGGCCTCCGGGCCGTCGCCCGACTCCGGGACGACGACGCGGCGCACCTCGACCGGGTCGAGCCCGAGGCCCCGGCAGCGCTCCGCGGCGTCCGCCGCGACGCCCGCGCTGCCGGCCTGGAGCCCGTGGTCCACGACGACGGCGCCCGCGCGCAGCCCGAGCCGGGGCGCGACGAACGCCGTGGCGGCCGCGAGCGCCGTCGAGTCGGCGCCTCCCGAGCACGCGACGAGCACGAGGTCCCCGCGGTCCAGGTCCCCGAGCGCGCCGCGCACGGCCCGCCGGGCGGTGGCGACGACGGGTGCCGGCCCGCCCACCGGCTCAGCCGTGGACGCGGCGCACCCAGGCGCGCGCGTCGGCGATCTCGCGGGCGGTCGGCAGGTTCTCGGGCGCCGCCCACACGGCGTTGAACCCGTCGCGCCCGACCTCCCTCTCGACCGCGCGCACGAACGCGGCGCCGTCGCGGTACTGCGCGATCTTGGCGTCCATGCCGAGCACCCGCCGGAGCACGACGTCGAACCCGGAGCGCCCCTCGCCGTCGCGCCGGGCCTCGAACTTGCGGCGGATGCTGCGCACCGTGCGCACGGTGCGCGGCCCCACCGCGTCCATCGCCACGTCGGCGTGGCCCTCCAGCAGGGCCATGACGGCCGTGACGTCGGCGAGGCGGTCCTGCTCCTCGGGCGTGAGCAGACCGTCCACGAAGGTCCCGTCCTCGCCGCGCACGGCGTGGAGGACGGCGCGCCCCACGGTGGCGAGCTTCTCGCGCAGCCGCGCCTCGGCGAGCCGGCGCGACGACGCGGAGAGCTCGGTGAGCAGCGCGCTCGCGCGCGTGCGCAGGTGGTCGGCGAGCCACGGCGCGGCGGCGAACTGCAGCGCGTGCGTCTGCTCGTGCAGGCACACCCAGAGGCGGAAGTCGGCGGGCTTGAGATCCAGCGCGCGCTCCACCTGGAGGACGTTCGGCGCCACGAGCACGAGCCGCCCGGGCGAGCCGGTGGCCGCCGGGGACGGGCCGCCGTCGGGCACGACACCGGCCGCGGGCGCGGTGCCTCCCAGCCCGCTGTAGGGGTCGAACTGGCCGAGGACCCGGCTGGACAGGACGGCGAGCACCGACCCCACCTGGGCGGCCCCGACGAGCGCCGTCGCCTGCGGGACGCGTCCGCGCTCGCCGACGAGCGCGTCCGTCACGCCGTCGGTGAGCGACGCCATGATCTCGGTGTTGGCGCGCGCCCAGCGCGCACGGTCCACGACGTACACGGTGCCGAGTGCGGTCGTGGGCCCAGCCGTCGACCCGCCCGCGGCGGGACTCATGCGCGTCACGTCGAGCACGTGGGGCACGGCGGCCTGCGCCGCGCTGCGCAGCCCCTCGACCAGGTCGGCGAGCTCGTCGCGCGACGCCTGGGGTCCCGGGCGCGCGAGCCGGCCCGCGATCTGGGCGGCGGCCGACCAGTCGACGATCGAGGTGTCACCACGTGACGGGTCGCTGCCCGAACGGCCGTCCTGCTCGACGAGTGTCACCGTCTCACCGTATCCCGGGACCAGGGGTCGTGTGCGGAGCGAGGATATACTCCCGGGATATACGACCGAGGAGGCTTCCCGATGGTCCGCACGACGGTGTTCCGCAGCAACCGGACGCAGGCGGTCCGCCTGCCCAAGGCGGTCGCGCTGCCCGACGACGTCCGCGAGGTCGAGGTCCGGGCCGTCGGCAGGTCCCGCGTGATCACGCCGGCCGGCTCCGGGTGGGACGAGTGGTTCGACCACGGGCTCCGCGTCGCCGACGACTTTCTCCCCGACCGCGACCAGGGGACCGCAGAGGAGCGCGGCGCCCTGTGAGCACGCTCTACCTGCTGGACACGAACGTCCTGATCGCGCTCTTGCGGAGGAACGGCGCAGCCGCGCGACCGAGGCTTCGGGAGGCAGAGGGACGCGTCGCGGTCTCGACGGTGAGCGAGATGGAGCTCGAGTACGGCATCGAGCGGTCGGACGACCCGCATCGCAACCGTCAGGCCGTGGACGAGCTGCTGTCGCTCGTGGACGTGCTCCCCTTCGACGGTCTCGCGGCGATGCACGCCGGCCGCGTCCGCGCCCTCCTCGCCGCCCGCGGCACGCCCATCAGGCCCTACGACGCCCTCCTCGCCGGGCACGCCCGGTCGCTCGGGCTCGTCATGGTGACGAACAACGTCCGCGAGCTCTCTCGCGTCCCCGGTCTCGAGGTCGAGGACTGGCTCACGGAAACGCCGGACGAACCGTGAGCAACACCGTTCAGGCGGTGCAGCCGCACTCCGCGAGCGACGCGACGAAGTCGTCGAAGATGAGGCGCGCGCCGTACGTGCCGCCGTCGGGGACGGCGTCGGCCATGAGGGAGAACACGAGGAGGCGGTCGTCGGCCGTGACGACCGTCCCCGCGAGCGACGTGACGTTCGGCAGGCTGCCCGTCTTGGCCCGCACGACGCCGCGGCCCGCGTTCTCGAGGTAGCGCTCGCCGAGCGTCCCGGACAGACCCGCGACCGGCAGCCCGACCGCGCCGGGCCGCAGCGACGGGTGCGCCGGGTCCGCGAGCAGGCCGACGACCTCGTCGAGCTGCGCGGGCGTGACGACCGAGCCGTCGCCGAGGCCCGAGAGGTCGGCGAGCGCCGCGCCCGTGAGGTCGACCCCGAGCCCCTCGACGGCCGTGCGGACGGCCTGCGTCGCGCCTGCCGCCGAGCCGGGCAGCCCCGCGTCGATCGCGACGATCCGCCCCACGACCTCGGTGATGGTGTTGTCGGAGTGCTGCAGCAGGTACGCGACGACCTCGCTCAGCGGCGCGGACTCCACCTCGCCGACCGTGCGGCCGTCGTCGGGCGCCGGGGCGCGCACGACGTCGCCCGCCACGGTGACCCCCTGCTCGGCGAGCGCGGCGACGAACGCCTCCGCGGCGGACATCGCCGGGTCCTCGGCGCGCGGTGCGTACTCCTCGTCCTCGAGCCGCGCGATGTCGACCGCGAGCGCGGCGACGGGCGCGACGTAGCCGTTCCGGACGCTCGCCGGGTCGACCGTCGGCGCGACCGCGGCGCCCGTGAAGAGCGTGTCGTCGAGACGCACAGAGATCGTCGTGCGACCCGTGAGCCGGAGCTCGCCCGCGACCTGGGCGGCGAGGTCGCCGAGGCCGGCCCGGCCGTTGACCGCCGTCGGGTCGCCCGCGCCGGCGGCGAGCATCATGTCGCCGCCCCCCACGAGGTAGACGGTCTCCTGCCCCTCGAGGACGGCGCGCGTCGGGAGGGTCGCGTGCGCGCCGGGAGACGTGAGGGCGGCCGCCGCGGTGAAGGTCTTGAGCGTCGACGCGGGGACGTGACCGACCGTGTCGCCGCTCGCGCCGAGCACGTCGCCCGTCGCCGCGTCGGTGACCAGGACGCCGACCCGGGGCCCGAGCCGGGTGTCCGCCGCGAGCGCGTCGACGAGGTCCTGGACGCTGCCCGCGGCCGGGACCGGGGCCGCGGCGTCGAGGGGCGGCAGCCCAACCTCGAGCGGGGGCGCCGCGACGGCGCCCGGAGCCTCGGGGAACGGGTTCGGCTCCGGGGAGGGCGCTGCGGTCGTGAGCACGCCGGGGACGACGTCGTACGCGTCCGCCACGGCGTAGCCGCCCGCGAGGGCGAGCACGACGCCGACGGCGACGCCCGCCCGCGCTCCCCAGCCCATGCGCCTCTCTCGTCCCGTCCTGTCCGGGCGCGCCTGCTCGGCACCGGTGGGCACCGGTGCCTGGACCGGGACGTCGGGTGCGGGCACGTGCGCATTATCACTCAGCCCGCCCGCCCGCGGGGCCCGTGGGAACCCTCTCGCGCGGACGGCACGTGTCACACTAGTTCCCGCACGACGGCGTGGTCCGTCGTCCACAGACCCAGCCACCGCCCGAGCGTCGCGGTGCCGGTACGACTGGAGGAAGCAGTGGAGTTCGACGTCACGATCGAGATCCCCAAGGGGCAGCGCAACAAGTACGAGGTGGACCACGCGACCGGTCGCATCCGCCTCGACCGCATGCTCTTCACCTCGACGCGGTATCCCGACGACTACGGGTTCATCGAGGGGACGCTCGGCGAGGACGGCGACCCGCTGGACGCGCTCGTCCTGCTCGAGGAGCCGACGTTCCCCGGCTGCCTGATCCGCTGCCGCGCGCTCGGCATGTTCCGCATGCGCGACGAGGCCGGCGGCGACGACAAGGTCCTCTGCGTCCCGACGGGCGACCAGCGCGCCGCGTGGCGCCAGGACATCGACGACGTCTCCGACTTCCACCGCCTGGAGATCCAGCACTTCTTCGAGGTCTACAAGGACCTCGAGCCCGGCAAGTCCGTCGAGGGCGCCCACTGGGTCGGCCGCGCGGACGCCGAGGCCGAGATCGAGCGCTCCCTGCAGCGCGCCATCGACTCCGGGTACCACACGCCGGGCCACTGACGCCCGGCCGCCGTCGTGCGTCACCGGGCGCGGGACGGGCCGCGCCCGGGAAGGCACGCTCGCCTCAGCACTGCTCCAGACGCTCGACCGCCGGCGACAGCGACCCCGTGCCGCCGTAGAGGCGCACGTGCGCGACCTCGGTGGCGCGCAGAGCCGTCCGGACTGCGGGCGGCAGGCACCTCGACGGGACGACGAAGAGCGGCTCGCGCCGGAGGCCCGCCGCAGCGGCTCCCGCGAGCGCGTCGGGAAAGTCGGACCCTGCGGCGAGGTTGGCGGCCGGTGGCGACCATATTCCCTGATCGTGCCACGTGCCGAAGACGACGTCGTTGACCGCCATCGCCGTCGCGTACCGGTCGGCCCCGCCCAGGCGCTCCGTCCCGACGACACCGGGCACTCGTCCGGCAGCGTGCTCGAGCGCCGGGCTCACCGCGCCCGAGCCGCCGACGACGGTCACGCCCCGGACGCCGAGCGTCTGGAACATCTGAACGACCCGGGGGTCGAGAGTCGTCGCGTTCCCGGGGACGAGGAGCACCGGGACGCCGGACGCCCCGGACGCAGCCCCGGCGGCGAGCGCGTCGGGGAACGACCTTCCGTCGGCGAGAACCACTCCCCCGACCTGAGTCCCGAACGCGTGCTCGACGACTCGTCGGGACGTCTGGTACCGGTCCTGCCCTGCGTACCGCCAGACCACCGGGGCGAGCGTCCCCGCACGCGACTCGACCGCGTAGGAGACTGCCCCCGGTCCCCCGACGACGACGATCCTCCGCGGCGCGAGCCGCCGGATCTCCTGCTCGACCACGGACGGGATCGCGTCACGACGCGTGAGGAGCAGCGCTCCGCCCTCGTACGCGGCCGCGGGGGCGGCGGAGAGCGCGTCGGCGAACGCCTCGCCCGACGCGAGGTACAGCACGGGGATGTCCGGGCCGAGCCCGCTCGTCGCGGCGACCGCCGTCGCGTAGCGATCCTTGCCCTGCAGCCGATCGACCGTCGGGGTCGCAGAGGTTGCCGAGGGCTGCGGAGCAGAGCGGGCACCGACGCCGACGGCGGCCGTCGCCGAGAACGGCGCGACACCCGGCGCCCCGAGATAGACGGCCTGCACGGAGCGTTCCGGCGCCTCGGTCGCCCCCGGCCAGGCCCGCACGACGGCGGTCCCGTCACGCAGCGGCACGACCGCGACGGTCCGGCCGTCGACCACGAAAGCCACGTCGCCCTCCGCAGGACCGCCGTCCGCACGCACGGTCGCGGCCAGCGGGAGCGCGTCGTCCGCAGGCCAGTGCGAGGGAGCCGACAGCTCGACCGCCGCCTGCTCCCCGACGATGGCAGCCGTCGTGTCCCCGCCCGCGGACACCGCGGAGAATCGCGTGCCCGCCGGCACACCCTCGACGGAGGCCTGCCCCGCGTCATCACGGCCCCAGGCGACCACGGAGCCGTCGGAGACGAGGGCGACGGCGTGGTCGCGCCCGGCGTCGACGGCGACGAACCGCTCTCCGCGCGGCGGCGCCGGCGGGCTCGCCTGGCCGAACGTGTCACGCCCCCACCCCCGCAGCGTCCCGTCCGACAGGAGCCCGAGGGAGAACCCCTCGCCGGCGGCCACCTGGACGAACTTGAGCCCTGCGGGCGGCTGCTGCCCGGCGGTCGCGCCCTCCGCCGGGTCTCCCCAGCCCGCCACGGTCCCGTCGGCTCGCGCCAGGAGCGCGTGCCGGGTGCCGAGCGACACGTCGACCGTCGGGACCTGGTCCGGCTGCTCCGGGAGCGGGAGCCAGGAGGACGTGGACGGGCCGTGGACGGACACGGCCCCCTTGTCCGTCGCCCCCTCGCTCGACAGCAGCAGCGAGACGCCGTCCCCCGCCTCGACCGCGACGTCGTCGTCCATCACATGGTCGCTTCCGCGCCCGCTGAAGGAGAGGTAGGTCTCCGGGGGCCCACCCGGACGCGCCGTGATGAACGCGGCGTGCGTCGTCCCGGCGGAGACGTCCACGACGCGGCTCCCCGTCGGCACCCTGATGCTGCTCCCTCCCGCCGCGTCGTCGCCGTATCCCACCGCCCCGCCGTCGGAGCGGACCAGGACGACCTGCTCCGGTCCGACGCTCACGCCGGTGTAGCGGACCCCGGTCGGCAGCGGCGGCGGGAGCTCGTCCTCGGGCCGCGCTCCCCACACGACGACGCCCGCGGCACCGGGGTGCAGCTCGTCGCGCACCGGGGCGTCCGGCACGGTCGCGGACTCGGGAGCGGTCAGCGTCAGGACGAGGCTCTCGGCAGCCCCCAGGCCCCAGGCCTGCGCCGCGACGTCGACCACGGGCGACTCGCCCGCCGGACGCTCGGGGACGGAGTACCCGTAGAGCGGCGCGCCCCACGAGACCAGCCTGCCCTGGTCCGTGACGACGAAGCCGTGGCGGTACGTGGCCGTGACGGCGACGGCGCGCTCACCCGGGTCGAGCACCGGGCCGTCCTGGACGACGGAAGCACCGCATCCGCGCCGCACGAGCGAACCGTCGGAACGGAGCGCGAAGGACGTGTCCATCCCTGCCGAGAGAGCCACGTACGGGCTCGACGCCGACACCGGCAGGTCGCCCTCGCCGCAGGAGCGGGTCGCCCAGGAGACGACGCGCCCGTCGGAGCGCAGCGCGAGGAAGTGGTACTCGCCCGCCACGAGGTCGACGTAGCGCAGCCCGTCCGGCAGCGCCGGGACCTCCGTCGAGTCGTCTCCCCATGCGGCGATCGTCCCGTCGCTGCGCAGGGCGGCGAACTTCCGGTAGGCGGCGGCGACCTCCGTGTACCAGACGCCGCTCGGCAGGGACGGGACGGCGTCCTCTCCCGCCCCGTCCGGCCGCGCGCCGACCACGACGACGTCACCAGCGGTCGTCAGGAAGTACGCGATGCCGTGCTCCCCCGCTCCCACCGCCGCGTACCGGACACCGTCCGGCAGCGCCGGGACCGTGACGGGCGAACCCCTGTAGGCGCCGAACGACACCGCCTGGCCGTCGCTGCGCAGCGCGAGGCCGAACCCGTGCCCGACGGCCGCGTCCACGTAGTCCAGCCCCTCGGGGAGCGGCGGGACGTCGAGCTCGCCCGCCGTCCGGCGCTGCGGGTCGCCCCACGCCTGGAGTCGCCCTCCCGGAAGCTTCGGGACGGGCACCACCTCCGTGTGCTCGGTCGCCGCCGCCGTCGTCACCGCCGGTCCCGGCACGATCCCGACCGCGACGAGGGCAGCCGTGGCGAGGGCCGTCAGTCGCGCGCGTCGTCGGATGCGGGCCCGTGCTCCCTGTGCGCTCGATCGGTCGGTGTGCTCGTGCGCAGCAGTGCTCACGGATCCCCCTCCTGGTCAGGATGACGGAAACGTAGAGCACCGGTCCCGCGTCGAGCAAGACGCGGCCCCGCGGGACGCCGATGCGGTCAGGGACGGCCCGCGTAGGGCATCGCGTCGGCCCAGCGCATCGCGACCTCGTGCACGGGGCTGCCGGGCTGGCGGGCCTCGATCATCATGCCGTTCCCGGTGTACAGGGCGACGTGGCGGATGGTCGACGGGTTCGAGGTGTCGTTGGCGTAGAAGATCAGGTCGCCGGGCCGGAGCTGGTCGTAGGAGATCTTCTGCACGCGCTGGTACTGCGACCGCGACGTGCGCGTGATGTCGACGCCCGCCGCGGCCCAGGCGCGCGACGTGAGTCCCGAGCAGTCGTAGCCCGGCCCGGTGCCGCCGAACACGTACGGGGCGCCGATCTTGGTACGCGCCCACGCGACCGCGGCCTGACCCTGCGCGGCGCTGCCGAGGCCGGTCCCCGGGGGCGGTGTGACGACCGGCGGCGGGTCCGGCGTCGGCGCGGGGGCCGGGTTCGGCGCCGGGGCCGGGTTCGGCGCCGGGTCGGGTGCGGGCGGGGCCGGGTTCGCCGGCGCGGGCGCGGGGTTCGCCGGGGCGGGGCTGCTCGCCGGCGGTGCCGCGGGCGCGGCCGACGACGTTCCCGTCGCCGGGGCCTCCGCACGGGCCCGGGCGGCGGCCTCGCGCTCGCTCGCGGCCTGGGCGTCGAGGGCGTCCTGGCGCTGGCGCTCGACGTCGACGCTCGTGGCCCGCGCGCGGGCGAGCTCGGCGAGGAGCGCCTCACGACGGGCCGCGGACTCCTGCACCGCGTCGGCGAGCGCGTCGGACGAGACCTGGGCGGCGGCGAGCGCGTCGCGGGCGCGGTCCTCGACCTCGCTCTGGTGCGCGAGCGCCGCGTCGGACCGGGCGCGGGCGGTGTCGGCGAGGGCGCGCGCGGTCGCGTGGGCGTCGACCGCCCGACCCGCGGTGCGCCCGGCGACGCGCTCGGCGTTCTCCCGTTCGACGACCTGGTCCACGCCGTCCGCGTCCAGGACGGCGCGCAGCGCGTCGAGGTCGGTGGAGCCCTGCCGGGACGCGCGGAAGAGCGCACCCACGGCTGCGCGGGCCTCCGTCTCGCCCGCCCGGGCCGTGGTGAGCGCCTCCTGCGCGTCGCGGACCTCGGCGTCGGCCGCGGCGAGCGCGTCCTGCGCCGCCGCGTACTCCTCCGCCGCGGTCTCGACCGCTGCCTCGGCGGTGGACTGCCGGTCCCGCAGCGACGCGAGCTCGCCCTCGACCGTCGCGACGTCACGGGCCGCGCCGTCGGCGGCCTCGTGCGCGGCGCGGACGTCGTCGTCGGACGGCGGGTCGGAGGACGCGGAGGGCGCGAGCCCGACGGCGAGCCCGAGCACGAGCAGGCCCGCCGAGGTCGCGGAGGCGAGGCGGCGGGGCCTGGCCGACGGGCGTCGCCGCGCCCCGTCGGCGATCTCCGGCCGCGCGTCGCGCGCCGACGTCACGTCGCCCATCGCACCTCCTCGACCGCTCGCTCGGCGTGTCCCGTTGACAGCACCCGCACGAGTCTGCCCAGAACGTCCGCGATGCGCCATCGGAGAGCGGTCGAGCTTCTCAGGATGTGGTCTCGCATCGCGAGACGCCTCTGTCGGGCAGTGCGGATCCGGCCTAGCCTCACGAGCATGTCCCGTCGAATGTGTCGCTGACCACCGCACACGTTCGCCTGCCCGCGAGACGTCGTCGACGACGATCTCGCCGTGGCGATCCCGTCCCGTGTGCGCCCCTCGCCGCGGTCGACGGCCGGCCTCCCGCCTCTCGCCCGCGCCGCACCAGCCCGTCCGGCGCGCCGTGCGCCGTCGTCCCACCCCACCACCCCGCAGGAGAGCACCATGAGCACCGAGAACGCCCCCGCCTGGTCCTTCGAGACGCGCCAGGTCCATGCCGGCCAGACCGCCGACCCGACGACCGGGGCCCGCGCGCTCCCGATCTACCAGACCACGTCGTTCGTCTTCCCCGACGCGTCCGTGGCCGCCGACCGCTTCGCGCTCAAGGACCTCGGCCCCATCTACACGCGCATCGGCAACCCGACCCAGGAGGTCGTGGAGAACCGCATCGCGTCGCTCGAGGGCGGCGTCGGCGCGCTCCTCCTCGCGTCCGGGCAGGCCGCCACGACGTTCGCGATCCTCAACGTCGCCGAGGCGGGCGACCACGTCGTCGCCTCCCCGAGCCTGTACGGCGGCACCTACAACCTCCTGCAGTACTCGCTCGCCAAGCTCGGGGTCGAGACGACGTTCGTCGCCGACCCGCACGACCCGCAGGCCTGGCGCGACGCCGTCCGCCCGAACACGAAGCTGTTCTTCGGCGAGACGATCCCGAACCCGCAGGCCGACGTCCTCGACATCGAGGCCGTCGCGGCGGTCGCGCACGAGGTCGGCGTCCCGCTGATCGTCGACAACACGGTCGCCACGCCCTACCTGCTGCGCCCGCTCGAGCACGGGGCGGACGTCGTCGTGCACTCCGCGACGAAGTACCTGGGCGGCCACGGCTCCGCGATCGGCGGCGTGATCGTCGACGGCGGCACGTTCGACTACGCGGCGCACCCCGAGCGGTTCCCGAACTACAACACGCCCGACCCGTCGTACAACGGCCTCGTCTACGCGCGCGACCTCGGCGTGGACGGCATCCTCGGCGCGAACCTCGCGTACGTGCTCAAGGCCCGGGTCCAGCTCCTGCGCGACCTGGGCTCCGCGATCTCCCCGTTCAACGCGTTCCTCATCGCGCAGGGCATCGAGACGCTGTCGCTGCGCGTCGAGCGCCACGTCGCGAACGCGCAGAAGGTCGCGGAGTGGCTCGAGGCGCGCGACGACGTCCGCACCGTGCACTACGCCGGGCTCGCCTCGAGCCCCTGGCACGCCAACGCGCAGAAGTACCTGCCGCGCGGCGCCGGCGCGGTGCTCGCGTTCGAGCTCGACGGGGGCAGCGAGGCGGGGCAGGCCTTCGTCTCGGCGCTGCAGCTCCACTCCAACGTCGCCAACATCGGCGACGTGCGCTCGCTCGTCATCCACCCCGCGTCGACGACACACAGCCAGCTCACGCCCGAGGAGCAGGCGCAGTCCGGCGTGACGCCGGGCCTCGTCCGCCTCGCCGTCGGCATCGAGCACGTCGACGACATCCTGGCCGACCTCGAGCTCGGGTTCACGGCCGCCAAGTCGTCGCTGGGCGCCTGAGCGACGACGCCCGCACGCGCGGCAGAGCCACGACGAGGACTGCGATGACGGATCTGGACAGCCGGGGCGCCCTGCGCGCCCCGGCCGTACAGTGGCCGACGGTGAGCCCTGTGAACGACGACCTCCTCTCCCCCGCCCCCGACGGTCCGCGCGGTCCCCGCGCGGACGCCGCGGCGGGTCACGGGGTCGCGCCGTCCCGCGCCCGGGTGAAGGCTCCGGTCCCGGCGACGGGAGCGTGGCGCGAGGGCGACCCGGCCGGACGACGGCGCTTCGCCGACGTCGGCACGTTCGACCTCGAGTCCGGCGCCCGCCTGCCCGACGTCCGCGTCGCGTACGAGACGTGGGGCACGCCCGCACCGGACGGGTCGAACGCCGTCCTGGTCCTGCACGCCCTCACCGGCGACTCCCACGTCAGCGGCCCCGCGGGCGAGGGTCACGCCACCGCGGGCTGGTGGGAGTCGCTCGTCGGACCCGGCGCGCCGATCGACACCGACCGCTGGTTCGTCGTCGCGCCCAACGTGCTCGGCGGGTGCCAGGGCACCACGGGCCCGGCGTCCACCGCGCCCGACGGGCTCCCCTGGGGCAGCCGCTTCCCGCGCGTCACGACCCGCGACCAGGTCGCCGTCGAGATCGAGCTCGCGCGGTCGCTCGGCATCTCGTCCTGGGCGTTCGTCGTCGGCGCGTCGATGGGCGGGCACCGCGTCCTCGAGTGGGCGCTCCTCGGCCCCGAGGCCGGCATCGACGTCGTCTCGCTCGCCGCGATCGCCACGACCGCGCAGACCACCGGCGACCAGATCGCATGGGCGCACCCCCAGCTCGGCGCCATCCGTGCCGACCCCGGCTTCCGCGGCGGCGACTACTACGACGCCGAGGACGGCGAGGGCCCGCACGTCGGCCTCGGCATCGCCCGGCAGATCGCGCACGCCACCTACCGGTCCGCGCGCGAGCTCGACGACCGGTTCGGCCGCCTCCCGCAGGGCGGCGAGGACCCGTTCACCGACGGGCGCTATGCGGTGCAGTCGTACCTCGACCACCACGGCGACAAGCTCGCGCGGCGCTTCGACGCCAACTCGTACGTCGTGCTCACGGAGTCGATGCTCACGCACGACCTGGGGCGCGACCGCGGCGGCGTCGAGGCGGCGCTCGCCCAGGTCACGGCGCACGCGCTCGTCGTCGCGGTCGACACCGACCGGCTCTTCCTCCCCGCCGACTGCGCGCGCATCGCGGCCGGCATCCCCGGAGCCGAGCCGATGCGGACGCTCACGAGCGACTTCGGGCACGACGGGTTCCTCATCGAGTTCGACCAGCTCGGCCCGATCGTCGCCGACTTCCTCGGGGAACGGGCCGGCGTCCGCGACTGAGGACCGTCCACGGGATGGCGCCGTGGCGGGCGTGCCCGCGCCGTCCTGGCACGATGAGGAGATGGACAGCGACGTGACCGAGGCGGCCCAGCACCTGCGCGCCCAGTGGGACCGGCTCGACCGGTGGCTGCGAGACCTCGGGGACGAGCTGGACCGCGACGCCGGTCGGGCGAGCGTGCTCGACGGCTGGACCGTGGGCGAGCTCGTCACCCATCTCGGCCGCGTCATGGAGACCCTCGCGCTGTGCGGGCCGGTACCCGCCGGGACCGTCCCCCTCACGCTCGCCGAGTACCTCGGCACCTACCCGGAGCGCGCGGAGGAGATCGAGCACGCGACGCGCGCCCTCGACGAGCAGATCGCCGACGACCGCCTCGGGCACGTCGAGGCCTTCGCCGCCGCCGGCTTCGCGCGTCTCGACGACCTCGCCGACGAGCGCGTCGTGCAGGCGCGACGGGGGCCCATCACGCTCCTCGACATGGTGCGCTCGCGCGTCCTCGAGCTCGTCGTGCACGCCGACGACCTCGCCCGCACGTTCCCCGGCGTCCCGGCCGACCCCGTGGACCGTGCCGCGCTCGACGCCGTCGCGGCCGAGCTGCTGCGCGTCGTCGTCACGCGCGGCGGCTGGGCGCTCGAGGTGCACGACGCCCGCCTCTGGCTGCGGGTCGCGTGCGGCCGCGTCCCCTACGACGTCGACGAGCTCGCGCGCGCCCTGGAGCCGGTGCACACCTCCGAGGCGGTGCCCGACCTCGGCCGGATGCTCCCGCTCCTCTGACCGCTACCGGACGGGTGACGCGCGGCACGCGGCCTCCCGTGGTTACGGCGCTGGCCGGACCGTAGGTTGGGGGCATGCTCGCCGCCTACGCCGACCACCTCGACCCCGACGACCCCCTGGCCGGGCTGGTCGTCGGGGAGCGCCCCGAACCCGACGCCCGCGAGCACTGGACGACCGTGGACGTGCGTGCGGCGTCGCTCAACCACCACGACCTCTGGTCGCTGCGCGGCGTCGGGCTGCCCGCCGACCGGCTCCCCATGATCCTCGGGACGGACGCGGCGGGCGTCGCGCCCGACGGCAGCGAGGTCGTCGTGCACGCGGTGGTGGGCGCGGACGGGCACGGCGTCGGACCGACCGAGCGCCGGTCGCTCCTGTCCGAGCGCTATCCGGGCACGCTCGCCGAGCGCGTCGCCGTCCCGACCCACAACCTCGTCCCCAAGCCGTCGGAGCTGACCTTCGTCGAGGCCGCGTGCGTACCGACGGCCTGGCTCACCGCGTACCGCATGCTGTTCACCGCCGGCGGTGCCGCACCCGGGGACCGCGTCCTCGTCCAGGGTGCGGGTGGCGGGGTCGCGACGGCGGCCGTCGCCCTGGGTGCCGCCGCGGGACTCGAGATGTGGGTGACCTCCCGTTCGGCGGGCAAGCGCGCCGGTGCTGCCCGGCTCGGGGCCGCGGCGACGTTCGAGCCCGGCGCCCGGCTTCCCGCGCCGGTGGACGTCGTCGTCGAGACCGTGGGCCAGGCGACCTGGCGCCACTCGCTGCGCTCGGTGCGCCCGGGCGGGACCGTCGTCGTCGCCGGGGCGACCAGCGGCGACGCGTCACCGGCCGAGCTGACCCGAGTGTTCTTCCACGAGATCCGCATCCAGGGCGTGACGATGGGCACGCGCGACGACCTCGCGGCGCTGCTCCGGTTCCTCGCCCGGGGCGAGGTGCGGCCCGTCGTCGACCAGGTGCTGCCCCTGACCCGGGCTCGCGACGGCCTCGCCCGACTCGCCGCCGGGGAGCAGTTCGGCAAGGTGGTGCTCACGCCGTGACGTCGTCGGACTGGGGCCCGGACGTCCTCGGCGCCGGGTACGAGCAGCGCACGGTCCAGCTCGAACCCGACGACGAGGGCGAGGTCGTCGTGACCGTCGTCCGCCACGCTCCGGCGACCGACGAGCCGATCCGACCGGCGCGCGCCGTGCTGTACGTCCACGGCTGGAGCGACTACTTCTTCCAGACCGAGCTCGCCGAGACGTGGCACGCGCTCGGCGCCGCGTTCTACGCCGTGGATCTCCGCAAGTACGGGCGCAGCCTGCGCCCCCACCAGACGCCCGGGTACGCCGACCACCTCACCGAGTACGACGCCGACATCGCGGCCGCGCTCGACGTCGTCCGGGCGGACCTCGGCGCGCACGCCGCGATCATGCTCATGGGTCACTCCACCGGAGGGCTCGTCGCGGCGCTCTGGGCGCACCGGCACCCGGGCGCCGTCCGGGGGCTCGTGCTCAACAGCCCGTGGCTCGAGCTCCAGGGATCGTCGGTCGCCCGGACCGTCTCGGGCCCCGCGATCCGCCAGCTCGCGCGCTTCCAGCCCCGCACGCCGCTGCCGAACGTCGACCCCGGCTACTACGCCCGGACGCTGCGCGACCGCGACGACGGCACCTGGATGATCGACGACGCCTGGCGCCCCGTCCCGTCGTTCCCCGTCCGCGCCGGCTGGCTCCGTGCCGTCATCTCCGGCCATGCTCGTGTCGCAGCCGGGCTCGCCATCGACTGCCCCGTGCTCGTGCTCCTCGCCGAGAAGTCGCTGTTCAGCACCCGCTGGTCCGAGGACATGCGGTCCGCCGACATCGTGCTCGACGTCGAGCCGCTGGCGCGCCGCGCCGCGCACCTGGGTCAGGTCGTCACGATCGTCCGCATCCCCGGAGGGATGCACGACCTCTCGCTCTCCGCCCCCGAGCCGCGGGCACGGTTCTTCACGGAGATCGTGCGCTGGTCGGCGGCCTACGGGTGGGCCTGACGTCGACGACCACACGGCGTCCAGCCCAAGAACCACGCCTCTACCTCGCGCTACCAAGGCTCTACCTCGCGCTACCAGGGCTCTACCTCGGCCGACCATGGCTCTACCTCGCGTGACCGCGGTCCTACTGGCGTGACCGGGGCTCTACCTCGCGCGACCAGGGTTCTGTCTTGCGGGAGTGGGGTTCGGTCCTTGGGCGTGTTGGGGTCTTGAAATGCCGAAGGCCCACCCCGGTGTGGGGTGGGCCTTCGGTGAAGGGTTGTCCGGCGGCGTCCTACTCTCCCACCCCGTCTCCAGGGCAGTACCATCG